>DATJVV010000139.1:0-3684 GCA_035501635.1 Solirubrobacteraceae bacterium
CATGAGTGGCCCCCGAGAAGCGCCCGTCGGTGATCAGCGCCACGCTCTCCCCCAGCCCCTCCCCCACGATCGCCGCCGTCACCGCCAGCATCTCCCGCATGCCCGGCCCCCCCGCGGGACCCTCGCCGCGGATCACCACCACATCCCCCTCCCGGATCTCCTTGGCGAGCACCGCCGCCATCGCCGCCTCCTCGCCCTCGAACACCCGCGCGGGCCCGCTGTGACGGCGCCGCTCGTGGCCCGCCAGCTTCACCACGCACCCCTCCGGCGCCACGTTCCCGCGCAGGATCGCGAACCCGCCGGTCGTTTTCAAAGGCTCCGCAAGGCCCCTCACCACACGCTGGCCCGGCGTCTCGCGAGCCTCGCGGGCGTGCTCGCCGATCGTGTGGCCGGTGACCGTGAGGGCGTCCTCGTTGAGCAGGCCCGCTTCGGAGAGTCGCTTCAGCACCAGCGGCACCCCGCCGGCCGCGTACAGATCCGTCGCCACGTACTGGCCCCCGGGCTGCAGGTCGCAGAGCAGGGGCGTGCGCTGCGAGATCTCGTCGAACTCGTCGATCCGCAACGCCACCCCGAGTTCCCGGGCCACCGCCAGCAGGTGCAGCACCCCGTTGGTGGAGCCCCCGCTGCAGGCCACCGCCGCGATCGCGTTCTCGAGCGCCTGCCGGCTCATCACCTCGCTCGGCCTGCGGTTCGCCGCCAGCACCTCCATCACCAGCTCCCCGCATTCCCTGGCCACCTCCAGCTTGCGACCATCCTCGGCCGGAACCATCGCCGAGCCCGCCGGTGAGATGCCCAGCACCTCGAAGGCCATCGCCATCGTGTTCGCCGTGAACTGCCCCCCGCACGCCCCCGCGCCGGGAGAGGCCACCTCCTCGAGCTCGTGCAGCTGCGCCTCGGTGATCCGCCCGGCCGCGTACTCCCCCACGGCCTCGAACACCTGCTGGATGGTCACCTCCCGGCCGTGGTAGCGGCCGGGCCGGATCGAGCCCCCGTAGAGCATCAGCCCGGGGAGGTCCAGCCTGGCGAGCGCCATCACGGCGCCCGGGATCGTCTTGTCGCAGCCGGAGATCGTCACCAGCGCGTCGAAGTGGTGCGCCGAGGCCACCAGCTCGATCGAGTCCGCCACCACCTCCCGGGACACCAGCGAGGCGCGCATGCCCGCGGTTCCCATCGTGATGCCGTCCGAGATGGCGATCGTGTTGAGCTCCATCGGCGTGCCCCCCGCCGCGCGGATGCCCTCCTTGACCTTCGCCGCCAGCACCCGGTTGTTGAAGTTGCAGGGCATCGTCTCGATCCAGGAGTGCGCCACCCCCACGATCGGCTTGGCGAGGTCCTCGGCGGTGTAGCCGATGCCGTGCAGGTAGGCCCGCGCGGCCGCCCGCTCGGGACCCTCCGTGAGGGCCCGGCTGCGGTGCTTGAGGTCGAATGTCCCTGGTTCGGAGGGGCTCACGCGGCCCGCACACTACCCGCCAAACGGCCTGCCCGCGCGGGCGCGCGCGTGCGCGCGCGGGCCCCCCGATCGCGAGCATCGTCCCACGCCACCAGCCGCCCCAGGTCCCGCGCCACCCGCTCGGGGTCAAGCTGCCTGCCCGGCAGGTGCACGTTGGCGTCGGCGATCAGCGCCCGCTCGTCGGCCCGCAGGGCCATCCACTTGGCCAGCACGTCGTCCGCGTCGGGCAGCCTTGCGCTGCCGTAGGGACGCGAGCGGTCGGGAAAGGCCACGCAGTACTCGCTGAGCAGCTCTCCCGTGTCCGGCACGTAGGCCAGCAGGGGCCTGTGGGGATACACCAGGTAGGCGTAGCCGCCGCCCGCGCCTCCCGCCACCCGCAGGAAGCCGAGGTCCCGGTACATGGCCCACTCCTCCTCGTTCACGCACGAGCGCATCAGGGCCCTCGCGCGCAGCTCCGCCCGGCGTTCCCGACCCGGGTCGTAGGACCACTCGCCCTGCTCTCGCTCCCCGCCCGGCCAGAGCATCCTCGCCGCTCTCCCCGCGAGCCTGCGGGCCCCCGCGCGAACGCGCTCGCGGCTCAGCTCCCACAGCAGCGCCGCCAGCACCAGCGCCGCCGTGGCAAGAGCGAGGATCACGGGTTCTCAGCGGCCGCCGGCGGCGCGGGGGAAGAAGATCACGCGCTCCGCGTCCCGGGGCACCTCGGCGAAGCTCCTCACCAGCTCAGCCTCCCGCCGGCCCCCCGGGGCCTGGGTGGGCACCGCCGCCCACATGCCCGCGTCGAGCTCTCCGCGGAAGGCCTCGATCAGCTCGCGCTCCTGCTCAGGCACCTCCAGATCGCCCTCCGCGAGCAGGATCTCGCCGTGACCGGGCTTCATCCGCAGGAGCTTCATCCCGCGGCTCCCTTGCCTCGTCCAATACCCATCTCGGCGAACCTCATGCTGCCTGGATTATGTCACGCCCCGGCGGCCTCGCAGATCGATCACGTCCACCGGCCCGGCGCCCCCGCCGAGCTCGCGCAGGCCGCGCCCCACCGCCTCTCCCGCGAGCTGCCGCGCCACCCGTGCCGCCTCCAGCGGGCTGTCCCCCAGCGCCAGCCGCGCGGCGAGCACCGCCGAATGGGTGCACCCCGAGCCGTGCGCCGCGCCGTCGGGATGGCGCTCTCCGGGGATCTCCACGATCGCCGCCGCCCCCCCGCCGGACCGGGCCTCCAGGAAGAGGTCCACCGCCCGCCTGCGATGGCCCCCGGTGAGCACGATCGCCCGCGGCCCCAGCGCCAGCACCGCCCTGGCGAGCTGCGCGAGCTGCGCCTCCTGCTCATCGCCGCCTCCGGCCACGTGGGGTTCCACGACGCCGGTCGCGTCGGACCTCACGGCGCCGGCGACCTCGGGCTCCGTCCCGCCCGCCACGGCGGCGAGCGCGCGCGCCTCGGGCACGTTGGGCGTGAGCACGGTGGTGCGGGGCAGGATCTCGCGCACGAGCGCTCGCTCGGCGTCGGGCCGCAAGAGGCGGGCGCCCGACTCGGCCACCATCACGGGGTCCACCACCACCGGCGTGCCCCGCGGCAGCTCCCCGAGAGCCCGCGCCACCGTCTCGACCACGCGGACGGTGCCCAGCATGCCGATCTTCACGGCGTCCACACCAATGTCTCCGATCACCGCCCGGATCTGGGCCAGCACCATCTCGGGGGCCACCTCCTGGATGGCGCTCACCCCAACCGTGTTCTGGGCGGTGATGGCGGTGATGGCGCTCGCGCCGTGCACCCCGCAGGCCGCGAACGCCTTCAGGTCCGCCTGGATGCCCGCGCCGCCGCCGGAGTCCGAGCCGGCGATCGTGAGCGCCACCGGCGTGCGCTCGCCGGCCACGTCAGGAGCCCTCGCGCCGCCCGTCCACGCCCGCGCCTCAGGCCGACGCCGCGTCCGCGGAGCGGGGGATGAAGATCGCGTAGCTGCCGATCGCCGTCACCAGCAGGCGGCCGTCCTCGTGGCGCACCTCGCCGCGCATCACCGCCGTGGTGCGGTTGCGCCGGTCCAGCGTGGTGGTGCACACCAGCTCCCCCTCGGTGGCCGTCTGGATGTAGTTGATCGAGATGCTGATCGTCGCGATGCGCTCCCGCGATGAGGTCTCCACCCACAGCGTCGAGCCCATGCAGTCGTCCACCAGCGCGTACGTCACCACCCCCGAGAGCAGCCCACCGGCGTTGATCAGCTCGGGCCTGATCCGCAGGCGCACCGTCC
>DATJVV010000140.1:0-3987 GCA_035501635.1 Solirubrobacteraceae bacterium
CTTGGCGGTCTCCAGCTGGCGTTTGGCGAGCGCCCGTTCGGAGGCCTCCTCGCCGCGCGTGACGTTGGCGGCGCGGGTGCCGAACTGCTTGACCGCCTCCGTGGCCGCGAGCTTGCCCACGGTCGCCGTGCGCCGCACGCGCGAGCCGGGCACGATGTCGTCCGACCCGTCGGGCCAGCGCACCCAGGCCTTGGTGCCGCCGTCGTAGTCGCCGCACAGCAGCACCAGCCGCGCGGGCTCCCCCAGTGCCACGCACCGCTCCTCGCCCTCGGGGTCCAGGCCCCGCCAGACGCGGATGAAGGGATTCTCCTCCCACTCCCTGGCCACCGTGGTGGGCTGCGCGTGCCCCGGCTGGATGACGGTCGCGGGAGGCAGCTCCATGAGGGTGCCCATGATCGAATCCCGCAGATCAACATAGGTGGTGTGCCCGGGCGCCCGCACCCCGCCCACGGAGCCCGCGAAGAGGGTGTCGCCGGTGAACACCATGCCCTCGCCCTCGCCGCCGGCGTCGCTGACCATGAAGGAGAGCATGCCCGCGGTGTGGCCCGGAGTGTGCAGACCGCGCACCTCCAGGTCACCGAAGCGAAGCGTCCGCCCCGCCTCCAGAGGCTCGGCGTCGATCTCGCCCAGGCCCTCCCGCTCCAACGGGTGGATCAGCACCGCCAGATCGGGCCAGCGCTCGCGCAGCCTGGACACCTCGCTGACGTGATCGAAGTGGTGGTGCGTGAGCAGGATGTGGCTCGGCGCCAGCTCCAGTCGCTCGGCCGCCGCGATCAGCGGCTCCACGGGACCCCCGGCGTCGACGAAGAACGCCGGGCCGCCCCGGCCGTCGGCGAGCAGGTAGGTGTTCGAGACGAACTGGGGATGGGTGGAGCGCTCGAGGATCATGGGCCACCAGGCTACACTCGATCTGGATGCGAACGGCGCTCACAGCCATCGCCGCAGCAGCGGCCGCGCTCGTGATCGCGAACATGCTCGGCGTGGCATCCGCCGAAGCGCCCACCGCCGCCACCAGCACCGCGGTGCGCAGCGTGAACGTGCAGGGCGTGGCCACGGTTCCCCTCGAACAGGGCGCCAGCGCCGCCACCGCCACCGCGGCCTACCGGCAGGCGATGGCCAATGCGGTGGCCGACGGGCTCAACAAGGCGGAATTCCTGGCGGGCAGGACGGCCGTGACGCTCGGGGCCGTGCAGACGCTCACCGAAGACGGCGGCTCGATCGAATGCAAGGCCACCGAACAGGAAGGGCCCGACAACTGGGCTCAGTACACGGGCGAACAACCCGACTTCGGCCACTCCAGTGCCGGGCCCGTGTTCGCCGGAGCGGCGGCGCCTCGGGCCGCCTCGAAAGCCGTGGGCAGGGCGCCGGCCGGGAAGCACAAGAAGGGCAAGCGCAAGGGCCCCAAGGCGAAGAGGAGCGCAGTCGCCGTGCCCGCCACCTGCGCCCTGAACGCCCAGGTCTCGCTGGTTTACGCGATCAGCTGAGGCTCACGCGGGCCGGACCGCTGGATTGTGCGCCCCGCGGAGACCGCGGGCGCTCAGCCCATCTCGATGATCTCGACCCTGTACTGATCGGGGTCGCGCACGAACGCGATCAGGTTGCCGCCCTCGCGCACCGAGTACGGCGGCCTCTCGGGCTCGATGCCCTGCTCGGCGAGCTTCGCCAGCGTGGCGTGGATGTCGTCCGTCGTGATCGCGATGTGCCCGTAGCCGGTGCCCGGCTCGTAGCTGTCCACGCCGAAGTTGTAGGTCAGCTCCAAACGCGGCATGTCGCCGTCGCCGGGCTGGTTCATGAAGACGTTGACCGCCTCCTCTTTGATCGGCAGCCTGCCCACCTCCTGGAAGCCGAGCGCTTCGTAGAACGCCACCGAGCGGTCGATGTCGGTGATGCGATAGCAGGTGTGGATCAGCGCCACGCGAGCAAGTCTACGCGACCTGCCGCGACGGGCTCGGGCCGGATCGAAACGGCTCCGCCCAAACTTCTTTCGCCCCCGTCCAACCTTCGCTGCCCACGCGCGTTATGAGAGGCGTTGCGGGCAAAGTGCGCCTGCACGGAGAGGGATCGACGAGAGGCGGTGGTTCGCGGATCTGACGTGACGACTTCATGAACTTGGGAACGGGCGGACTCGATACCTGCCCATGAGTCCGCCGTTGAGAGGGTCCCAAGCTTGCGCCATACCTCGTACCCATCGGTGTGGCGCAGGTCCCGACAGCTTGCGGCGCGCTTCTTCATACCCGTCGGAGCGCGCCGCAAGTTCAAGCCTCTCGACCCAACCTTTCCCGCCCGCCGCCGTTTGAAGGGGCAGACCATCAAGCACGGGCGTTGGGAGGCGAGGGATGCGAGGGAGGTTGAGCAGAGCGGCACTGCGACGCGAGGGTGCGCATGGTTCGGGGAGGCGTGTGGGCGCCACGCCTCCCCGCCGCGCGCGGGGAGGCGCGCCCACGTGCTGTCCCGGGCTCGTGTTCGCGGTCTGCGATCTCTTGCATCCCCCCTGCCAACCTCTGCGCACGCGCGCCGTTATCGGGCTGCCGATCAACAGCGGCAGAAGAGAGGGACCTCGATGACCAAGCTTGCGGCATGCCTCCACCCGTCGGCGTGTCGCGGGTCCCGACGACTTGCGGCGCGCTTCTTCGTACCCGTCGGAGCGCGCCGCAAGCTGTTTCGGCTTGCCTCTCCAGCGGTACAGACCTAGAATGTGCAAGCGAAGCCACAGCCAGGGAGGGGTCATGAGGGAGGCCGACGCGCCATCGGCAGACGGCGGTTCCAAGCAGACGGGTGTCGCGTCGCCCGCTGCCCGCGGGAGGTCCTCGCGACCCCAGGGGAGGGCCCTGCCTCTGACCGCGTTCGCGCTGGTCGGTCTCGCGACCCTCGTCTTCGGCGCCGCCCAGGCCTCCGCGATCGTGGTCCACGTCCGCGGCCACACCCTCAGCTATCAGCCCACCCGCAAAGTCGCCCTGCAACGCGAAGGCCAGGTCCAGGCCCAGACGAGGATCAGAGGAGGCTCGGGCTCCCCGAAAAGCGGCCCCCTCGAATACCACGGCGGCCCCGTGATGAGCTCCAACACCAACTACGCCTTCTACTGGGATCCCGCCGGCGCCCCCGAATACCCCGCCGGCTATGAGACCGGCATCGACCGCTACTTCGAAGACCTCGCCCACGACAGCGGCGGCCCGCAGAACACCGATTCGATCCTCGCCCAGTACTACGACAAAGCCGGCGAACACGCCAACTACGACTCCCACTTCGCCGGCGCCCTCATCGACACCGACCCCTACCCCGCCAACGGCTGCTCGGCGGCCCCCGAAGGGGACGTCTGCCTCACCGACGAACAGCTGCGCACCGAGATCCGCAAATACGTGGAAGCCAACAAACTCCCCACGGACCTCGCCCACGAGTACTTCATGCTCACTCCCCCCGGTGTGGAAAGCTGCTACGAAGCCGCCGGCCACTCCTGCTCGGACGGCACGAAACACGCCGTCTACTGCGCCTA
Organism: Solirubrobacteraceae bacterium; assembly: GCA_035501635.1. Classification (GTDB taxonomy): domain Bacteria; phylum Actinomycetota; class Thermoleophilia; order Solirubrobacterales; family Solirubrobacteraceae; genus Palsa-744. The sequence continues at coordinate 3,491 of DATJVV010000140.1, forward strand.
TCACAGCTTCATCACGGTCGGCAAAGCGGTGATCGTCTACGCCAACGACCCCTACGTGGCGGGCATCAAACCCGAATGCGACTTCGGCGAAGAACACCCCAACGCGAGCCCCTCCGACGCCACCATCGCCGGCGGGCTCGCCCACGAGCACAGCGAGTCCGTCACCGACCCCGAAATCAACGCCTGGCTGGACAGCCGCGAAGAAGAGGTAGCCGACAAGTGCCGCACCTTCAAAGCCACCGAATACGGAGAACAACTCGGCGAAACGACCGGCACCATCGGCGAAAAACCCGGCAAGGTCAAATACAACGAGATCATCAACACCCGCCTCTACCTCTACCAGCAGATGTGGAGCAACGAAGCCGGTGAATGCATGCAGCGCGTCGCCGTGCCTCCCACCGTCAAGAAGATCGCGCCCAAATCCGGCTCCACGGCCGGCGGGACGTCGGTGACCATCACCGGCACCCACTTCACCAGCACCTCCACGGTGAAGTTCG
>DATJVV010000141.1:0-3287 GCA_035501635.1 Solirubrobacteraceae bacterium
GGGCTGGGGCGAAGGCGAAGAGGGTCAGCTGGGGATAGGCAAAGCCGAAGAAAGCTACGTGCCGGTGGCGGCCAGCGAAATCACCGGCAAGGTGGTGGGTATCTCGGCGGGCGAATCGCATGCCCTGGCGATCGGCCCGCCCGGCCCGATTGTCTCCAATGTCACCCCCGGCGCGGGGCCCCCGGCGGGCGGCACAAAAGTGGAAATTACGGGGAGCGGCTTCACTGAAGTGAGCTCCGTGAAGTTCGGGACCACCAACGCCAGCTCCTACGAAGTGGTCTCAGCGACGCTGATCAAGGCGGTCTCGCCGGCAGGCTCGGGCACCACGCACGTGAAGGTGACCACGAGCAGCGGCATGATTCCCTCCAGCCAGGGAGGTTCGGGCTCGGGCTATCGCTACGTGCCGGTGGGGGCGCCCGAATACGGCCGCTGCGTGGAAGTTGCCAAAGAAACAGGCAAATACTCCAACGGCAAATGCACCAAAGAAAAAGCCAAAGGCAACTTCGAATGGTTAGCGGGTGTGGGGAAAACCCACTTCACGCTTTCCGGCGGGGAAGGCAAGCTGCAGACGGTGACCACGAAAGAAAAAGTGATCTGCGCCAGTGAGACCGGGGCGGGCGAATACAACGGCACCAAAAACCTGCGGGCGGTCACATTGCAGCTCACGGGTTGCGCGCTGGAAGGTTTCAAATGCACGAGCGAAGGCGGAGCTGAAGGCGAAATCAAGACGCATGCCCTCACCGGCACGCTCGGCTGGAAGAACCTCGAAACGACCTCCCCGGCTTTGGATCTGGCGGCCACCGAAGAAGAAACGATCGCCGAATTCACCTGCGGCTCGAAAAAAGCGGTGGTGAAGGGCTCGGTGATCGTGAGCGTGAGCTCCAACGAAATGGAAACGGCGCCCACGCTCAAATACAGCGCCTCGGGTGGCAAACAGAGCATCGAAAACCTCGAAGGCGAACCCACGGACGTGCTCGAAACCTCGCTCAACGGCGCCGCCTTCGAACAGACCGGCCTGACGGTCACCACCACCCAGACCAACGAAGAAGCCGTGGAGGTCAACACGACTGTCTGAGCGGACCACTCCCGGCGGACGGGGGTGCGCGCGAGCCGGCGAGGTCTCGCGCGCACCCCGCCGGCCCGTCGCGGGGCCCTTGGCCTGACGCCGGCGCCGCGAGTCAGCGTCTGAGCAGGTGAACCTCGCCGGCGCTGAGGGTGGCGCGGCCGCCGCCGGCCACGGCAACCACCAGGCGGCCCTCCCCGTCGATGCCCGCGGCCCGACCGTGCATCACCCGCCCGGCTCCCACGTCCCAGCTGACGTCGCGGCCCTCGAGGGCGTCGCGGGCGCGCAGAGCCTCCAGCAGGCACTCCTCGGGCTGGGCCATGCGGCGTTCCAGGGCCGTGAGGAGCTCGCGCAGGGTGGGCTCGATCGCGGAGGGGGGCCGGCCGAGGGTGGCGGCGGTGGCGTGGAGCTCGGGGGGCAGCTCGGCGAGGGACACGGCGACGTTCAGGCCGATGCCCAGCACCGCCCAGCCGTCCTGGGGGCGGCCCTCCACGAGGATGCCCGCGAGCTTGGCGAGGCCGGCGGAGCGTTCGAGCACCACGTCGTTGGGCCACTTGATGCGAGCGTGCTCGCCGGCCACGTCGCACACGGCCACGCCGGCGATCAGCGGCAGCAGGGGCGGCAGGCCGGTGGGGGCGTCGCGGAGCACGAGCGACATCAGCAGGGCGCTGCCCGCGGGCGCGGACCAGCGCCTGCCCTGACGGCCCCTGCCGGCGGTCTGCTCGGCGGCGCTCACGAGGGTGCCGTGGGGAGCGCCGGCCATGGCGAGCGCGCGAGCGCGCTCGTTGGTTGAGTCGGTGCTGCGCAGGTGAAGTCGCGGATGGCCGAGCGTGTCCGGCACCGACGCCAATGCTCGCAGCTACCGCGCGGCGACGTCCGCGAGCAGCGCCCGCACCAGCCCGTCCATGTCGTGCTCGGCGGCCTCCACGTGGGGCTCCAGCCCGTGCTCGCGCAGGGCGGCGCTGGTGACGGGGCCGATGGAGAGGATGCGGGTGTGGGCGGCGATGGCCCTGGCGTTGGTCGGGGCGTTGGCGGTATCGCCGGGGGTGGCCCGTCCGCCGATGGCGTGCAGGAAGAAGCGCACTGTGGAGGCGGAGGTGAAGGTGAGGTAGTCCGCCGCGAGGGCCTGCGTGAGAACTGGCTCGGGGGGAGCGTCGGCGACGGTCTCATAGAGCGCCAGGTCCTCCACCTCGGCGCCCAGCTCGCGCAGGCCTCGGGGCAGCAGCTCGCGGGCCTCGCGGGCTCGCGCCAGCAGCACCCGGCGGGGCGGGGGGCGAAGCTCGGCGAGCGCCTCCAGCAGGCCCTCCGCGACGGAGCGCTCGGGCAGGATGTCGGCGCGGATGCCGTGCTCGGCGAGGGCGTGCGCGGTGCCGGGGCCGATGGCCGCCACGCGCGGGCCGGCGAGGGCGCGGGCGTCGCGGCCGGCGGCGGCGAGGCGCTCGAACAGGGCCTCTACGCCGGCGGGGCTTGAGAGGCAGAGGAGGTCGTAGCCGGCGAGGTCGGGCGCGGGGCCGGGCAGGGGGCGGGTGCGGATGGCGGGGGCCTGGACCACGCGGGCGCCGAGCGAGCTCAGGCGGGCGGCCAGGGCGCTGGCCTGGGGGCGGGCGCGGGTGACGGCCACGGCGATGCCGGCCAGCGGGCGCTCGGGCAGCCAGGCGAGCTCGCCGGCGAGGGCGGCCACGGGGCCCACCACGGTGAGGGAGGGCGCCCGCACCCGCTCTCGCTCTGCGCTATCGGCGATGGTGGCGAGGGTGGCGGTGATGGTGCGCTGATCGGGCAAAGTGCCCCGTTCCACCACGGCGGCCGGCTCCCGGGGGTCGCGGCCGGCCTCGATCAGGGAGCGGGCGATGGCGGGCAGGCGGCGCACGCCCATGTAGAAGACGAGGGTGCCGGGGAAGGCGGCGAGGGCGGGCCAGTTGATGTCGCCGTCCCCCTTGGCGGGGTCCTCGTGGCCGGTCACCAGGGCCACGGCGCTGGCGAGGCCGCGATGGGTCACCGGGATGCCGGCGTAGGCGGGCGCGGCCACCCCCGAGCTCACGCCGGGCACCACCTCGAAGGGGATGCCGGCGGCGCGCAGCGCCAGGGCCTCCTCGCCGCCGCGGCCGAACACGAAGGGGTCGCCGCCCTTCAGCCGCACCACCATGCGCCCCTCGCGCGCATGCTCCACCAGCAGCTCCTCGGTGCGCTCCTGCGGCACCGACTCCCCGCCGCCCTCCTTGCCCAC
>DATJVV010000142.1:0-2699 GCA_035501635.1 Solirubrobacteraceae bacterium
GTGCGGGAGACGCGGGCGGTGGCGGGGCAGGCGAACACGACGGCGGCGTACTACGAGCCGCTGGAGCGGTTCCTGGAAGGGCACGGCGGGGGGCTGGTGCGGGTGGAGGTGCCGCTGACGCGCTCGCACTGGGAGGCGGCGGAGCTGGCGGGGCGCTTCTCGCTGGCGAGGGGCTGGGAGAAGCAGCTGGAAGAGCGCTACGAGCACGTGCTGCTGTCGAGCTCGCTGAACGGGGGGAGCTACCGGCGGTGGCTGAGCGAACAGGGGGTGTCATACGTGGCGCTGCCGGACGCCGCGCTTGACCCCTCGAGCGCGCGGGAGGGGGCGCTGATCCGAAGAGGGCTGGCCTACCTGGAGCCGGTGTTCAGGAGCGAGCACTGGCGGGTGTACGCGGTGCGGGGGGCGCGGGGGCTGGTGGAAGGCCCGGGACATCTGACGGCGCTCGGGCACGACGGCTTCGCGGTGTGGGCGAGGCGGGCGGGGAGGCTGCTGGTGCGGATCCATCACAGCCGCTACTTCGCGATCGCCGCCGGGGCGGGGTGCGTGGGGGCGGCGCCGGGGGGGTTCACCTACGTGTGGGCGCGGGCGCGGGGGCCGCTGGCGGTGGAGGGGCGCTTCTCGCTGGGGCGGGCCTTCGGGGGCGGGGTTGCGTGCTCGTCGGTGGGGGCGAGGGCGTAGAGGCCGGTGTAGCCGGTGAGGTAGATGTAGCGGCCGTCGCTGATGACGGGGTCGAAGGCGCCGGTGTGCTTCTGGAAGAGCAGGCGGCCGGTGGAGATGCCCAGGCCGTAGGTGCGGTGGGAGGCGAGGTCGGCGAAGTAGACGACGCGGCCGACGACGGTGGCGGAGCCCGAGATGCGCCCGCCGGCGTCGTATTTCCAATCGACGTGGCCGGAGCGGGCGTTCAAAGCGTAGAAGTGGCCGTCGTAGGAGCCCACGTAGAGGGTGGGGCCGAGGCCGGGGGCGTTGGCGATGGCGGGGGAGGCGTAGACGTAGGCGCCTGTCTGCACGGCCCAGTCGAGCTTGCCGGTGGAGGCGTCGTAGGCGTAGACGCGGCCGTCGGTGTTGCCGAGGAACACGCGGCCGTACATGACGGCGGCGGTGGAGTAGAAGGTGCCGGAGCCCAGGAGGGCGCCTTCGGAGGTGCTGTCCCAGATGCGATGGCCGGTGGCCTCGCTGAGGGCCTGGAGGTGGCCGGAGTAGTCGCCGAAGTAGAGGATGCCGTTCGCGAGGGAGGGGCTGGCCTTGATGGAGCCGGCGGCGTGGTAGGTCCAGGCGACGGCGCCGTCCTGAATGTCGAGGGCGTAGAGGGTGCCGTTCTGGGAGCCGAAGAACAGGCGGCGGGAGTCCACGAGGGGGGAGGACTCGCTGGGGCTGGGGAGCATGCGCGACCAGAGCACGCGGCCGGTGGCGGCGTCGAGGGCGAAGACGGCGCCCTTGCGAACGCCGTCGGCGCGGGCGAGGACGGTGGCGTAGACGGCGTCGCCGACGGCGGCGGGGGTGGAGGCGGAGAGGGAGCCGACGCGCCGGCGCCAGAGGAGGTGGCCGGTGGTCTTGTTACGGGCGGTGAGGGTTCCGTCGTCGGCGAGCTGGAAGATGCGGCCGCTCTGGATGGTGGGGGGAAACTCGAGCAGGGAGCCGCCGTTGTGGGACCAGACGGTGCGGAAGGGCGGGAAGACCTTGCCGGAGGCGGGGAAGTGGCGGGTGTGGTTCTTGGTGTAGCCGTAGAAGGGCCAGGCGAAGCGTTCGGCGCCGGTGGGCAGCCTGGGGGTGGGCTGGGGGATGAAGCGGGCGTGGGGGTGGTAGATGTCGCCGGTGCGGTGGCGCTCGTAGAGATAGCCGGCGAGGGCCAGGCCGGCGAGCAGGAGGAGGACGGCGAGGACGGCGGCGAGGATCCAGCGGGAGCGTTTGCTCACGGACGGGCCGGCCACGTGCCTATGATCGCGGCCGTGGCAGACAAAGCTGTGTCGGAGGTGTTCGCGCCGGGGGCGCTGGCGGGCCGGGTGGCGCTGGTGACGGGCGGAGGGACGGGCCTGGGGAAGGCGACGGCGCTCGAGCTGGTGCGGTGCGGGGCGCGGGTGCTGCTGGCGGGGCGCCGGGAGGAGGTGCTGGAGGAAGCGACGGAGGAGATCGCGGCGCAGACGGGAGCGGTGCCCTCGATGGGGCCGGCCGGGCAGGGGGGGCCGGACACGACGGCGCGAGCGGATGTGACGTGGAGGGCGGGGGACGTGCGGGACCCCGGGCAGGCGCGCACGCTGGTGGGCCTGGCGGTGGAGAGCTTCGGGGGGCTGGACATCCTCGTGAACAACGCGGGCGGCCAGTACTTCACGCCGGCGGAGGGCATCGTGGGCAAGGGCTGGCGGGCGGTGTGGAGGCTGAACGTGGAGGGGATGCTGAACATGTGCCGGGCGGCGGTGGAGGCGGGCCTGGGGGAGAGGGGCGCGCGAGAGTCCGGCTCCTCCTCTGCCTCCTCTGCCTCCTCAGGCCCACGGGAGTCCTCCCCCTCCGGCGCGCGGGAAGGGTGGATCGTGAACGTGACGCTCTCGCCCCACCACGGGATGCCGGGGATGGCCCACTCGGGTGCCGCACGGGCCACCGTCGAGGCGCTCACGCGTGAGCTCGCCGAGCGCTGGGCGGGGGACGGGGTGATGGTGGCGGCGGTGGCGGCGGGCGTGTTCGAAACCGAGGTGCTGGCGAAGTAC
>DATJVV010000143.1:0-3491 GCA_035501635.1 Solirubrobacteraceae bacterium
GTCCGCTCCAAGAGCCCAACGATGAGCCGCACGATCGTGGCCTGAGTCCTCGGCCGCGCGCGGTCGCGGACCGTGGCGGCGCCCCCGCTTCGGCGGGGGCTTGCGGGCGATCAGCGCGCCAGGCGCCCGAACTTCTCGCGCAGCCGGCGGTAGAAAGAGGTCCCGGCGAGCTGGGCGATCGTTCCGACCGAGTGCTCGAAGCGCACGTCGATCGTCGCGCCCGGTGCCAGCTCGCCCGCCGGCCTGCCGTCGATCGCCACGTCCAGCGGCTGATCTGACCGATTGTCGATGGTCAGCCGATCGTTGGGCGCGACGACGAGCGCGCGCGCGGTCAGTGAGTGGGGGGCGATGAAGGAGACGACGCAGCCCTCGACACCCCAGGCCATCACGGGACCGCCGTTGGCGAGGTTGTAGCCGGTGGAGCCCGCGGGGGTGGAGATCACCAAGCCGTCGCAGCGCACGCTGCCCACGGTCTCACCCTGCAGGGCGTAGGCGATCTCGGCGACCCGCTCGCCCACCTTGCGATGGATGGCCACGTCGTTGATCGCCGGGCAGCCCCCGAGCGCCGCGCACACCGCCTCGCCGCCCGCGAGCTCCGGGCTGGCGATGCGGGCACGAGCCGGCTCGCCGGCGCCAGGGTCCAGCACGATGGCGGGCAGGTGCAGAAGCTCGAAGTCGCCGGCGAACGCCCGCGCGAGGCCCTCGTCGAGCTCCTCGGGCTCCACGGTGGCGAGAAAGCCGATCTCGCCGAAGTTCACGGCGAACACCGGCACCTCGGTGCCGGCATAGAGCTGCAGAGCCTTGAGGATGGTGCCGTCGCCGCCGAGCACCAGGCAGAGCTCCACCCGATCGCTGGCCTGTGCGTGGAGCTCGAGGCCGGCAGCGGGAGTGAGGCGGTGCTTGCGGGTCTCCTCGGCGTCCAGGCGCAGCGTCATGCCCGCCTGCGCGGCCGCCCGCATCAGGCGCTGAAGCGCCGTGGCGGTGTCGGCGGGGCTGCGGTGGGTGAGCACCGTCATCGCGCGCCCGCTCACGGCTCCACCGCCAAGGCCATCGCCAGCAGATCATCGGGCTGGCGGCTTGCCCGCGCGCGGCTGGGCTCGGCCAGGTGCACGAAGCTCTCGCGGTTGCCCTTCGGGCCGGGCAGTCCCGAGGAGTGGTAGCCGCGCACCCCGGCCCCGAGCTCGAGCGCCCTCTCCCCCACGCCGAGCAGCGCCGCCCGGCGGTCGGCGGCCTCACGCACCACTCCGCCCTTGCCCACCCGCGCGCGGCCCACCTCGAACTGGGGCTTGACCAGCGCGAGCACGTCAAAGCGCTCGGCCAGGCAGGCGAGCACCGCGGGCAGCACCAGGGAGAGGGAGATGAAGGACACGTCCACGGTCGCGAGGTCGGGCTGGAAGGGAAGCATCTCAGGGCTCAGGTTGCGGGCGTTGGTGCGCTCGAGCACGCTCACCCGCGCATCCTCGCGCAGACGCCAGTCGAGCAGGCCGTAGCCGACGTCCACGGCGATCACCGCGGCCGCGCCCCGCTGGAGCAGACAGTCGCTGAAGCCGCCCGTGGAGGCGCCCACGTCCAGCGCCAGCCGACCCGTGACGTCCACGCGGCTGGCGGCGAGCGCGTTCGCGAGCTTCACGCCGCCCCGGGAGACGAACGGCGGGCCCTCCCGCACGTGCAGCCGCTCGGCCGGATCCACCAGCTCGCTCGGCTTCCGCGCCCGGCGGGCGCCCGCCCCCACGAGCACCTCCCCCGCCATCACCGCCACCGCCGCCTTGCTGCGCGACGGGAACAGGCCCCGTTCCGCCAGGAGGCTGTCGAGACGCACACGCCGGTCGGCCATCGCCTCAACGGTATCTTCCGGACCCCGCCCCTGCCCGCAAGAGCGCCCTGGGAGCGGGCGTCGCACATGCGAAGCGAACATCTGTGCGCACTATCACAGACGGCAGGCTTGGGGGGGCTTCATTATGGTGCTCGACCCGAAGTACAGCAGCATCCCTCCTCCCCGAAGCGGCCCGTTTCCCCAGCGGGCCGCTTCTTTTTTCCTCTCGAGACGGCCTGCGGGGACGCGGGCCGTTTTCCGTTCAGGCGCCGATGGCGCTGGAGTCGCGGGTGAGGATGGCGGCGCGCACGCGCTCGGCGATGCGCTCGGCGGTGAAGCCCACCTCCTCGTGCAGCAGACCGGGCTTGCCGTGGGTGACGTAGCGGTCGGGCAGGCCCACGCGGATGATGCGGCTGGCTCCCACACCGGCGGGGCCGGTCTCGTTGAGGGTCTCCCATACGGCGCTGCCGAAGCCGCCCGCGAGCACGCCCTCCTCGACGGTCACCAGCAGGTCGTGCTCGGCGGCGAGCTGGGCCATGAGGCCGGCGTCGATGGGCTTGGCGAAGCGGGCGTCCGCGACGGTCACCGCGATGTCGGCCGCCCGCAGCAGATCCGCGGCCTGAAGGGCCTTGGCGACGCCGGTGCCGTAGCCGACGAGGGCCACCCGCCGGCCGGGCGCCGCACCGGCGCCGCCGCCCCTGAGGATCTCGCCGGTGCCGAGCTTCAGCTCGCGGGGCTGGCCGGGCAGCGCCGCCCCCACGGCCTCCCCGCGGGGGTAGCGCAGGGCCACCGGCCCCGGGTGGAGGAGGGCGGTGTGGAGCATGTGCACGAGCATGGCCTCGTCGCGGGGGGCCATCAGCACGATGTTGGGCAGGCAGCGCAGGTAGGCGATGTCGAAAACGCCGTGGTGGGTGGGCCCGTCGTCGCCCACCAGGCCGGCGCGGTCCATGGCGAACACCACGTCTAGCTCCTGCAGGCACACGTCGTGCACGATCTGGTCGTAGGCGCGCTGCAGGAAGGTGGAGTAGATGGCGGCCACGGGCTTCACGCCCTGCAGGGAGAGGCCGGCGGCGAACAGGATGGCCTGCTGCTCGGCGATGCCCACGTCGAAGTAGCGCTCGGGCATTGCCTTCTGCAGGATGTTCAGGCCGGTGCCGGAGTTCATCGCGGCGGTGATCCCCACCACCCGCTCGTCGCGTTCGCACTCGCGCACGAGGGCCTCGCCGAACACCTGGGTGTACTGGGGCGGAGACGCGGGCGTTGCGGAGGGGCCCGGCCGGCTGTCGGCCTTGACGATGCGGACAGGCCGGGCGAGGGTGCCGTTGACGATCGAGTTGGGCTTGGCGGCGTGCCACTTCTCCATGCCCTCCAGGCCGCCCTCCTCGGCGGGCGCGAAGCCCTTGCCCTTGACGGTGGCGATGTGCACCACCACGGGCCGCTGCGCCGCGAGAGCCTCCCGCAGGGCCTCGCGCAGGGCGGGCACGTCGTGGCCGTCGATCACCCCCATGTAGGCCCAGTCGAGCTCCTCCCACCACAGGCCCGGCGCCCAGAAGGCCTTGATCGACTCCTTCAGGTGGGGGCCGAGGCGCTCGAAGGCGCCGCCGATCGCTCCGGGGAGCCTCGTCAGCCCGCCCTCGACCTCGGCGCGGGCTCGCCACAGCTTCGGGTCCAGGCGGAC
>DATJVV010000144.1:0-2705 GCA_035501635.1 Solirubrobacteraceae bacterium
GGAAAACTCGCTCGGGGACGTGCTGATCGGCGGCGCTCCCAAGGGCGGTGACGGCGTGATCGGCGCGATCGCCCCCGTCAACGCGATGGGCGAAACGTACACGCTCACGTATGGCGAGAGCGGCGCCGGCGCGCAGTCGCCGGCGAGGTTCGCGCACAAGAAACCGCAGACGCTGCAGGCGTTCATCCACAACAAGTGGGAACCGGTCGCGTTCGTCGGCCAGTTCAAGCTGGAACTCGAAGGGCAGTGGGAGCTCAGAGCGCGCTAGCGGCGCGCTGAGCCGGATCACCCGCCTCCCCGGCCGGCGCGCGTGCCGGCCGGGGAGGCCCCATGCGGGGCCTCCCGTCCAGATGCGGGCGGGGCCGCGCGCTCCGGCCCCGAGGGCCTCTCTAGGCCTTGGACTCGTCGTTGCGGCGATATCCCAGGCGGGCGGAGATGCGATCGGCGGTGGACACCAGATGGGGCCCCAGGGCGTCCACGAGCTCCTCGAGGGAGATCATCGAGGAGTGGGCGGCCATGTTCACCGCCGCCACCACTTCGCGGGCCTCGTTGCGCACGGGCGCCGAGATCGAGTGCAGCTCGGGCGCCAGCTCTTCGTCGTTGACCGCGAAGCCCGCCTCCCGCACCTCGTCGAGCTCCTCGCGCAGCGCTTTCTTGCTGGTGATCGTATTGGGGCCCCGCTTGGTGAGCTTCATCTCGCTGAACACCTCTCGCTGCTCGGACTCCGGCAGGTGGGCCATCAGGAGCTTGCCCATCGAGGTGCAGTAGGCGGGCAGCCGCGAGCCGGGGTGCAGGCCCAGGTCGATCTTGCTCTGACCCCGCCGGAAGCTGCGGGCGCGATCCACGTAGAGGATTTCCGAGCCGTCCAGCACCGAGAGGTTCACGGTGTAGCTGGTCCGCTGGCGCAGTTCCTCCAGGTAGGGGTGGGAGTGCTCGCGCAGGCCCGTGGAGTTCAGGGCCGACATGCCCAGATCCGTCACCCGCAGCCCCAGCCGGTACTTGCGCGAGGCGCCCTGCTCGAGGTAGCCGAGCGCCACCAGCGTGATCACGTAGCGGTGGGTGGTCGAGCGGCTCATGCCGAGCTCGTCCGCGATGTCCGCGATGCCGAGCACCGGACGCTCCGGCGTGAAGCACCCCAGAATCGCCAGACCCCTCTCGAGCGACTGCGAGTACCGCGGCTCCCGTAGGCTTGGGATCGACCACGCCGGCTCTTGCCCGTAGTCTGAGTTTTTGGAATTATTCGCACTGGTTCTTGGCATTGCAAGCTCTTCCTATTCTTAGTGTGGAAAGACTCTTCCGAAAAATGGAAATTTCCTTGTCCATGCGGCCAGGATATCGCGTCAAGAAGGGTATCCGGATTATAAACACCAAGTTCCTCCTGACCACGGGCGAAAACCGGGGGGCTTGTCTCTCACCGCCAACCCCGCGGGGCCATGTCTGAGGGTCGCTTCCCCGCCCCGCCTCCCGCGCCGGTCTCCGCCGCGGGCCCCGCGTCCCCCGGCCCCGCGAGCGTTTCCGGAGTCTCGCCGGGCGGCCACGCGGAGCTCATCGTGCGCCGCGGCCAGATCCTCACGATGGACCCGCGGGCGCCCTTCGCCGAGGCCCTCGCCCTGGGCGGCGGCCGGGTGCTCGCCGTGGGCTCCGAGGCTGAGCTGGAGGGCCTGCGGGGGACCACCACGCGCGTGATCGACGCCGCCGGCGCCACCGTGCTGCCGGGCCTGATCGACGCCCACGGCCACTTCGGCCACGTCGCCCGCTCGATGGCCGCCGCCGTGGACTGCCGCACGCCCCCCTGCCACGCCGTGGCCGACATCCTCGCCCGCGCCCGCGCCCGCGCGGGAGAGCTGCCCGCGGGCGCCTGGATGCTGCTGCAGGGCACCACCTTCCAGGACGAGCTCCTCGCCGAGCGGCGCTTCCCCACCCCGGCCGAGCTGGACGAGGTCTCCCGCGAGCATCCCATCGTGTACCGCTCGAGCCTCCACCACCTCGTCCTCAACCACCGCGCCCTGCGCGACGCCCGCATCGACGCCCACACCCCCACCCCGCCGGGCGCCCACGTCGAGCGCGACCCCGGCACCGGCGAGCCCACGGGGGTGCTCGCGGAGATGTTCGACCGCCTCCCCATGCCCCCCGCCAGCGAATCCCAGCTCGCGGCCTCCGTGCGCCACACCGCCTGGCGTCACTACCTCGCCAACGGCGTCACCTCGATCCAGGAGATCTGGGACTCCCCTCAGCCCATGCGCCTCATCGCCCAGGCCCAGCTCGCCGGCGAGCTGCCCCTGCGGGTGCGCGCCTACGGCTGGGTGCCCCTCGCGGGCTCCCTCGAGCAGGTGGCCGGCGGGCGCATCGCCGACGTGCCCCCGAGGGAGCACTGGATGGAGGCCGCCGGCGTGAAGCTGTTCGTGGACGGCGGCACCTCCTCCCACACCGCCGCCTTCTACGAGCCCTACCTCGACGCGCCCCACACCCGCGGGGCCCTCAGCCACGAGCTGGGAGAGCTCGTCGACATGATCGCCCGCGCCGACCGCCTCGGCGCCCAGGTGGCCCTCCACGCCTGCGGCGACCTCGCCACCGACCTCGCCCTCGCCGCCCTGGAGCTCGCCCCCGCCCGCCCGCGGCTCCGGCCCCGCATCGAGCACGGCGCCAACACCGCCTGGACCCCCCGCCGCGCCGCCTGGGCCCGCCGCCTGGGCGTGCTGCCGGTG
>DATJVV010000145.1:0-12657 GCA_035501635.1 Solirubrobacteraceae bacterium
CGTCCCTCGCGCTGGGTGCGCTGGTAGCGGCCGAAGCCGTCCTGGTTGGGGCCGTTGAAGTCCTCGTTGGCGGGCAGGCCCGCCTGGGCGCACGCCCGCAGGAAGGCGTCGGTGATCGGGTTTGGGGCCCGGTCCTCGCTCACGCTCAGCGGACCGCCCACGCCGTGGTACTCGGAGGCGCCCCGCTCGTTGTCCTCGGTGCGCTTGAAGTAGGGCAGCAGATCCTCGTACCCCCAGCCCTCGCAGCCCGCATCGCGCCAGGCGTCGAAATCGGCGCGGTTGCCGCGGATGTAGACCATCGCGTTGATCGAGGAGGAGCCTCCCAGGGCCTTGCCCCGGGGCAGGTAGATGCGCCGGCGGTCGGCGAAGGGCTCGGCGGTGGTGGAGTAGTCCCAGTCCACCTGGCTGCGAAACAGGGCGCTGAAGGCCACGGGCACGTGGATGTTCTCGATCGTGTCCGGCGGTCCGGCCTCGATCAGCGCCACCTTCGCGTCGGGGTCCTCGCTCAGCCTCGCCGCCAGCACGCATCCGGCCGAGCCGGCGCCCACGATCACGTAGTCGTACATCTCCACCGCTCCTTCCTCGAAGACCCTCTCCCACAGCGACGATACTCCTCCCGCGCAAGCGCGCATGAAGGACCACGATCGGGGTAGGAACCGGGGAAGGCCGCATCGGCGTGCCCTGTCAGAGAGCGGACGACCACGTCGAACGTGTGTCGAGGGAGACGCGCCGGGGGTGTACCCTGGTGGAGAAGATTCGGAGGAGGTCGCGATGAGCCAGGTCGCAGAGGTGCCACCGAACAGGACGATCGCCGCGGCGAACGCGAGCGTGGAGGCGCATGAGCTGTTCGTGCGCTGGCAGCACGAGGGCGACGAGCGCGCCCGGGAGGCGCTGCTCGCGCGCTTCATGCCGCTGGCGCGGCGGCTGGCGCGGCGCTACGTGCGCTCCTCGGAGCCCTTCGAGGACCTGCTGCAGGTGGCCTCGCTGGGACTGGTGAAGGCGCTGGACCGCTTCGACCCGGAGCGGGGACGTCCCTTCCAGTCCTTCGCGGTGCCCACGATCCTCGGGGAGATGCGCCGCTACTTCCGCGACTCCGGCTGGTCGGTGCACGTGCCCCGGGGAGCCCAGGAGCGGGCGCTGAAGGTGCGAGACGGCCGGGAGAGCTTCGCCAACGTCCACGGACGCACGCCCACGGTGAACGAGCTGGCGGTGTACCTGGAGCTGAGCGCGGAGGAGGTGATCGACGCGCTGATGGCGATCCACGCCTACGAAGCCACCTCCCTGGACGCCCCCCGCGCGAGCGCGGAAGGGGATCCGATGCCCTACAGCGAGGTGATCGGACAGGAGGACGGGCGCTATGAGCTGGTGGAGCTGGACGCCACGGTGGCGGCGGTGCTCACCCACCTCGCCCGGCGGGAGCGGCTGATCCTCTACCTGCGCTTCGTGGAGGGGCTCACCCAGAGCGAGATCGGCGAGCGGGTGGGCATCTCCCAGATGCAGGTCTCGCGGCTGCTGCGCCGCTCGCTCACGCGTCTGCGAGCGCTCGCCGAGGGCAGGAGCTAGGTCGCGGAGGACGCGGCACGAGGCCGGAGAGGCGGGGCGGGAGCTCATGTTGGATGTGGAGGTCCCGTTGGCGGGAGCGTTTACGGGTATAGGGAGAGGGATAGAATCCACCGACACCCGGCGAGGCCGGGGCAACCAGCGTCCTTCTCTGTCTTCTTCACTGCCGATGGCCGAGGCGCCGAACCTGCGATTGGATCTCGTGAACAGCGCCGAGAACGTGGTGCTGGTGCGGGCGGCCCTGACGGGCCTGGCGGAGGCCATCGGCCTGCACGAGGGGGACCTCGCGGACATCCAGACGGCCGCCACGGAGGCCTGCAACAACGTGGTGCAGCACGCCTACCCGGAGGGGCCGGGCCCGCTGGAGGTGGAGCTGCGGCTGGCGCCCGGGAAACTGGATCTGCTGGTGCGCGACGAGGGCCGGGGCATGCATCCGGGCGCGGACGGCGCGGATGGCGCGCATGCGGGCGGGCGTGAGCCGGGCATCGGAGTGCCGGTGATCAGAGCGCTGTCCCACCGCTCGGAGTTCCGCGAGCGCGACGGCGGGGGCACGGAGGTCTGGAGCGAGTTCGCCACCGCGGGCATCAGCTGCGCGGAGCCGCTCGCGCGACGGGAAGGTCAGCCGGCGAGCGAACGTGTCACGCCGGAGAGCGTGGCGCTGGTGCTCGACCCGGTGGAGGTGGCCGAGGGGGTGCTGCCGCGGGTGCTGTGCGTGCTGGCGGCGCGAGCCCACTTCTCCACGGAGGGCCTGGCGGAGGTGCGGCGCTTCGCGCTCGAGCTCGTGAGCCAGAGCGCGCGGGCGGGCGAGGGGGAGCCGCTGGGGCTGTGCGCGAGCGTGAAGCCGCGTGCCCTGGAGCTCGCGATGGGCGCTCGCAGGCTGGTGTTGTCCGACCCCCGCGACGGAGGCTCGCCGGTGGCATACTGAACCCAGATCCGTTGGACGTTTCGGCTCAGCGCCGGACGAGCGCGGGCGGCGGCGTCCTCCGAGCACAGAGAGGAGGAGGGCCGATCGGCGTCGAGGGAGAACCCCGCAGCAAGCCCGGCGTGGGCCTGCTGATCGAGGCGGGCGCCGTGCTGGCGAGCTCGCTGGACATCGCCACCACGATGGGCCAGATCGCCCAGCTGGCGGTGCCGGACCTCGCGGATCTCTGCGTGATCGACCTGCTCGACGAGCGGGGTGCGATCAGGGAAGTGGCGGTGGTGTCCGGCGATGCGCGGCTGGGCCTGGACCTGGAAGAGCTGCGGCGCGGCTATCCGCTGGACCCCGCGGGCGAGCACCCGGTGGCGCGGGTGATCCGCGAGGGGGAGCCGGTGCTGCTGGCGAGGATGAGCAGCGAGCTGCTGCGGTCCTTCGCCCAGGGGTCGGTGCACGCGCGGTTCATGATCGAGCACGACTACCGCTCGGCGATCGTGGCGCCGCTGATCGCGCGCGGGCGCACGCTGGGGGCGCTGTCGGCGCTGAGGCTGGGCGACGCGCGCGACCCCTATGGCCAGGAGGAGCTCGAGCTTTGCTGCGAGCTGGCCCTGCGGGCGGCGCTGGCGATCGACAACGCGCGCCTGTACTCGGATCTGCGCCGAACGGAGCGGCGCATGGAGGCGGTGCTGGCGAGCGTGGCGGAGGCGATCACGGTGATCGACGGGGAGGGGCGCACCGTGTACGCCAACCAGGCGGCCGCGGACCTGCTGGGGTTCGCCAGCCCGGCTGAGCTCACGCACGCGGCGCCGGGGTCGATCATGCCGCGCTTCCTGGTGCTCGACGAGCAGGGCCGGGAGCTGGACCTGGAGAGCATGCCCGCGCGACGGCTGCTGATGAACGGCGAGCGGCCGGGGCCGTTGCTGGTGCGCAACATCGTGCGGGCCACCGGCGAGGAGCGGTGGCTGATCGTGCGCTCCTCGCCGATCGCCGACATGGAGGACGGCGGGGTGCGCTACGCGGTGAACGTGTTCGAGAACATCACCCAGGTCAAGCGGGCCCAGCTGGCGGAGAGCTTCATGGCGGAGGCCAGTCGCGTGCTGGCCTCCTCGATGGACTACGACGAGACCCTCCAGCGGATCGCGCGGCTGGCGGTGGGGGCGATCGCTGACTGGTGCGCTGTGGACCTGCTGGGGGAGGACGGGGAGATCCGGCGTGTGGCCACCCACCACGGGGACCCGCGCATGCTCGAGCTGGCGCGGACGCTCGATCGGGGATACCGGCCGCGGCTGGAGGATCCGCTGGGGGTGCCGGAGGTGATCCGCACGGGAGAATCGCGCATCTACGCTGACATCCAGCCGGAGGCGCTGGCGGCGTATGCCCAGGACTCCGAGCACCTGCGGCTGCTCAGCGAGATCGGGGCCAGGGCGGTGGTGATCGTGCCGATGATCGGGGCCACCGGGGCGGTGGGGGCGATCACGCTGGTCTCGGCGGAGTCCCTGCGCCGGCTCACGCCCGCGGATCTCGCGCTCGCGGAGCGGCTGGGCCGGCGGGCGGGCACGGCGGTGGAGAACGCGCGGCTCTACACCGAGCGCAGCCGCATCGCGCACACCCTCCAGCAGGCGCTGCTGCCGCACTCGCTGCCGGAGGTGCCCAGCGCGGAGATCCAGGCGCGGTACCTGGCGGCGGGGGAGCTCAACGAGGTGGGAGGCGACTTCTACGACGTCTTCGAGCACGGCCCCGACAGCTGGATGCTGGCGATCGGAGACGTGGTGGGCAAGGGGCCGCGGGCGGCGGGGGTGACGGCGCTGGCCCGGCACACCCTGCGGGCGGCCTCCATGAGCGGGCAGTCGCCGGCGGGGATGCTGCAGACGCTGCACAGGGCGTTGCGCGGCCAGCCGCCGGACGCGGACCTGTGCACGGTGTGCCTCGTGCGGGTGAGCCGCTCGGGTGGGAGGCTGGCGCTGGTGGTGGCGCTCGCGGGCCATCCGCCGCCGCTGCTGATCGGAGCGGACGGCGAGACGGCGGCGGTGGGCGAGACGGGAACCCTCTTGGGAGCGCTGGACCCGGTGGAGATCGTCGAACGGGAGCTCGAGCTGAGGGCGGGAGAGACGCTGCTGCTCTACACCGACGGGGTGCCCGAGGCGGGCCGGGCCGAGGGAGCGCTCGGGGAGGAGGGCCTGCGGGAGCTGTGCCGTGGCAGCGGTGGCATCCCGCTGGCGGAGCTGCTCGAGCGGATCGAGCGCGCGGCCCTGCGACGAGCGGCGGGAAGGCTGCGCGACGACCTGGCGATGCTCGCCATCCGCGGACGGGGCGACGCTAGAATTGGGGAGCGATGAGCGTGGGGGAGCATCTTCGGATCGACGTCCGCCGCGAGCCCGACAGGGTCGTGCTGGGGCTGCACGGCGAACTGGACCTGCTGGCGGCGCCCCACCTGGAGAGCGAGCTGGAGAGCTGCGAGGGGGAGGGGAACGGCAACCTCGTGCTCGACCTCGGGGGCGTGCGCTTCATCGACTCGGCGGGCCTGCGGGTGATCCTGGCGGCCCATCAGCGGGCGGGCGAGCGGGGCGGGCGGCTCGCGCTCACGCCCGGCTCCGCGCAGGTGCAGCGGCTGCTGAGCATCGCCGGCGTGGGCGATCGCCTGCAGACGATCGCCTCCCCGGACGCGGTGCTGGTGTAGACCTCCAAAACGACGCCCCGCGCGCGAGTGCGCGCGCACGTGCGCGCACGCGCTCGGGCACCCCTTTTCGAACAACATCCCGTCCGCGGCGAGGCGACTATGCGGCGAGGATCACGGGGAGGGTCTTGAGCTGGTTGATGAACAGCGATTCCACGTATCGAGGCCCACCCGCAGCGCCGTCGATGGCGATGTTGGGGTAGCGGGCGAGGGTCTCCTCGAGCATCACGCGCAGCTCCAGGCGGGCGAGGGCGGTGCCCAGGCAGAAATGGCGGCCGCCGGCGCCGAAGGCCTGGTGCTCGGCCTTGCGGCGCAGGTCGAAGCGGTCGGGGTCCTCGTAGCGGGTCTCGTCGCGGTTGGAGGACACGTACCACATCACCACCTTCTCCCCCGCCTTGATCGGCTGGCCGTGCAGCTCGGTGTCGCGGGTGGCGGTGCGGCGGAAGTGGGCGAAGGCGGGGAACATGCGCAGTGACTCCTCGACGGCGTCGGGGATCAGGGAGGGGTCGGCGAGCAGCAGGGCCATCTGCTCGGGGTCCTCCATGAGGGCGCGCATGCCGCTGCAGAAGGTGGCCTTGGTGGAGTCGTTGCCGGCGGCCACCAGCAGGAAGAAGCCCATCACGATCTCGTGCTCCTCGAGCTTCTGGCCTTCCACCTCGGAGTGCACGAGCACGCTGGTGAGGTCCTCGGTGGGGCTATCGCGGCGGGCGGCGATGAGTTTGCGGCAGCGGTCGAAGATCTCGGGCAGGTCTTTCTCCAGCGCCCCCTCGAAGCCGCCGGGGTTGAGGTCGGGGTCGGCGGCGCCGAGGGTGGAGTTCATGAGGCGAGCCCAGATGGCGTCGTCCTCCTCGGGGATGCCCATGAAGCTGTGAATCACGCGGGAGACCACGGGCTGGGCGACGTCGCCGACCAGGTCGCAGGTGTCGCGGCCGTCGAGGCGATCGAGGACCCGCCTGACGATGGCCCTGATCTCGTCCTCGTGGGCGGCGATGCGCTTGGGCGTGAAGCCCGCCTGGAAGAGGGCCTTCAGACGGTCGTGCTTGGGAGGATCCATGCCGATGAACATGGCGCGGGCGAGCTCGATGGGAAAGCCGGCGGCGGCGGCGAGCACGCCGCCGAGTTCTGAGGAGTAGGTCTGCCAGTCGCGGCTGACGGTGTGGATGTCCTCGGCGGTGGTCACCGACCAGAAGCCGGCCTCCTCCGGGAAGAGTTCAAATTTCTCGGTCCAGTGGATGGGACACTGGGCGCGCATCTGCTTGAACAGCTCATAGGGGGGTCCGTCCCGCCAGAGCTCTTCCTCGGTGAGTTCAACGCTCTTGATGTCACGCCCGACCGTCGCCATGCCTGCTACCTCCGCGCTCGCCGCTCGATGTCAGGTCGATGGTACTGGCTGGCTGGCCAGTACGCGGCACGGGCCGCGGGGCGGGCGGCGGGCCGGGTACATAGGCTGCAACACATGCGGTGGCTGATCGACGGCATGAATGTGATCGGGACCCGGCCGGACGCCTGGTGGCGGGACCGGCACGGAGCGATGGTGAGGCTGGTGGGGCTGCTGGAGCGCTGGGCGGCTCGGGATGGAGAGGACGTGACGGTGGTGTTCGAGCAGCCGCCCTCGCCGCCGATCTCCTCCACGGTGATCGCGGTGGCGCATGCGCCACGGCCGCGACGGGACTCCGCGGACGACGAGATCGTGCGGCTGGTGCGCGCGGACGCCGAGCCGGGGGCGATCCGGGTGGTCACCTCCGATCACTGGCTGAGCGACCGGGTGTACGACGCGGGCGCCAGCGTGGAGCCCTCCGAGCCATTCAGGCGGCGGCTGGAGGAGCTGTGAGGGAGGTCGCTCTCTGAGGGGCGATCACTCGAAGGGAGGCTCGGCGTAGCCGGGCATGATGTCGGGCAGTCCCTGTTCATCGAATGCCTCTCGGTGGGGGGTCGGTGGAGCGGGCGCTGCTTGGCGACGAGCTCCATGGACGGGTCAGCGACGGGGGCGGATCATCCGATGGCGGGAACCGGCGAGCGTTCGGGGCGGGCGGAGGCCGCCGGTCAGTCACCCACGTGGAGCTCGAGCTTGCCGTTGTTCTCGCCCGAAAACAGGCGCAGGAGGGCCTCGGGGAATGCCTCGATGCCCTCCACGATGTCCTCGCGCGAGGAGATCCTGCCGGCGGCCAGCCAGCCGGCCATCTCGGCGAGGCCCTCCGCGAGGCGGTCGCCGTAGTCGGAGACCACGAAGCCGGTCATGGAGGCGTGGTTGACGAGCAGGGAGAGGTAGTTGGCGGGCCCCTGCACGGCGTCGAGGGCGTTGTACTGGGAGATGGCGCCGCAGATCACCACGCGGGCGCGGCGGGCGAGGCGGGCGAGGGCGGCGTCGAGGATGGGGCCGCCGACGTTGTCGAAGTACACGTCGACGCCCTCCGGGCAGTGCTCGGCCAGGCCGGCGGGCACGTCCTGGGCCTTGTAGTCGATGGCGGCGTCGAAGCCGAGCTCCTGGACGATGTAGGAGCACTTCTCGGGGCCCCCGGCGATGCCCACGGCGCGGGCGCCCTTGAGCTTGGCGATCTGGCCCACGAGGCTGCCCACGGCGCCGGCGGCGCCGGAGACAACCACGGTCTCCCCGGCGGTGGGCTTGCCGATGTCCAGCAGGCCGAAGTAGGCGGTCATGCCGGGCATGCCCAGGGCGCTGAGGTACACCGGCAGGGGGGCCACGGAGATGTCGGCCCTGCCGACGGCGGCGGGGTGGGCGACGGCGTACTCCTGCACGCCGAACAGGCCCGTGACGTACTCGCCCACCGCAAGGTCGGGGCTCTCGGAGGCGATCACCTCACCGGCGCCGAGGGCGCGCATCACGTCGCCGATGGCCACCGGCTGAATGTAGGAGCGGCCCTCGTTCATCCAGCCGCGCATGGCGGGGTCCAGGGAGATGTACTGGACGCGCACCAGCACCTCGCCCGCGGCGGGCCGCGGCGGGGGAGCCTGCTCGAGGGTCCAGTCGCTGGCCCTGGGCAGGCCCACGGGCCGGGAGGCGAGGCGGAACTGGCGGTTGAGGGGCTCCACGGCGGCCATGTTCTCACGTCTCCGCCGATGGGCGCCGTCTCCCTCGCCGGGCGCGGTCTGGCACCATCAGGCGAGATGGAGGGGCTGAGGACGATGACCTACGAGCGCGACGGGCGGATCGGGCGGATCACGCTGAACCGGCCGCATCGAGGCAACGGGATCACGCTGAGAATGGTGAGGGAGCTGGAGGAGTGCGTGGAGCACGCGGACCTCGACCCGGAGGTGCACGTGATCTGTCTGGCGGGCTCGGGGACGGGTTTCTGCGGGGGCTATGACCTGGTGGAGAGCGCTGAGGGGCGGGGGCTCGAGGAGCGAGATGAGAGCTTCAAATCCGAGGGCCCGCGCGGGCGCGCGCACGCGCGCGCGGGCCTGCCGATCGAGAAAGCATTCTTCGGCCAGGAGCCTCCGGCGGGCTCCCCGGTGGACCCGATGGTGATGGCGGCGAACCACGACCCGGCGGGCACGTGGGACCCGATGGTGGACTACGCGATGATGAGCCGGAACGTGAGGGGGTTCATGTCGCTGTTTCACTGCGGCAAGCCGGTGGTGTGCAGGGTGCACGGGTTCTGCGTGGCGGGGGGCACGGACATGGCGCTGTGCTCGGATCTGCTGGTGATGGCGGAGGACGCGAAGATCGGGTACCCGCCGGCGCGGGTGTGGGGTTCGCCGACGACGTCGATGTGGGTGCACCGGGTGGGGATGCAGCGGGCGAAGCGGCTGCTGTTCACGGGGGACTCGTTGTCGGGGCGGGAGGCGCTGGAATGGGGTCTGGCGATCGAGGCGCCGCCGGCGCAGGAGCTGGAGGAGCGCACGGAGGTCCTGCTGGAGCGGATCGGGCGGCTGCCGTTGAACCAGTTGCGGATGATGAAGCTGCTGGTGAACCAGAGCCTCTACAGCCAGGGCGTGCAGAGCACCCAGATCCTGGGGACGCTGCTGGACGGGGTGGCGAGGCACACCGAGGAGGGGTACGGCTTTCAGCGGCGGGCGATGGAGGGGGGCTTCAAGGAGGCGGTGCGGGAGCGGGACGAGCCTTTCGGGGACGGGGGCCGGTCGACGTTCAAGGGGTAGGGCCGGCGTCGGGAGATGCGGCCGGTTGGTTCGGGGTCTGGGGATCCGAGTCGCGGTCAGGCGACGGCGCGGAGGGGGCGGAAGGGCTCGGCGGCGAGCTCGCGGACGAGTGCGTCCACGACGGCGTCCTCGTCGTGGTTGGCGCCGTCGGTGACGGCGGCGATGACGGCGCGCTTGCGCTCGAGGAGGGTGGCGATGGTCTCGTCCACGGTGCCGGCCGCGAGCAGGTAGTGGGCGGTGACGGCGTCGCGCTGGCCGATGCGGTGACAGCGGTCCTCGGCCTGGTCGTGCTTGGCGGGGGTCCAGTCGAGCTCGAGGAAGGCGACGTTGGAGGCGCGGGTGAGAGTGAGGCCCTGGCCGGCGACCTCCAGGGAGCAGACGATGAGGGGGCCGGTGCTCTGCTCGGAACCGGGATGGGGCTGCTGAAAGGCGCGCAGAGAGGCGTCGCGGGCGCGATGGGTGTCCCCGCCGAGGATGTGGAGGGCGTGGGGGAAGCGCTGGAGGACGGCGCGCTGGATCTCGCGGTGGCGGGCGAACACCACGAGGGGCTCGCCGGAGGCGCAGAAGTCGTGGATCCAGGCGAGGGCGGCGTGGAGCTTGCCGCGGGCGGCGAGGAGCTTGAGGGCGTTGAGGCGGACGAGACGCTCGGCGCGGAGGGCGGCGGCGACCTTGGCGTCGAGCTCGCGGAGGTCCATGGGCTGGGTGCGAAGCCAGGCCACGAGGTCGCGCTCGGCGAGGCGGTACTCGTGGCGGTTGTCGAGCTCGATGGGCAGGACGGAGCGGGTCTTGGGGGGAAGCTGGGACAGGACGTCCGCCTTCAGGCGACGCACGAAGCAGCGGGCGCGCAGGTGCCAGTGCAGGCGCAGGTGGGCGTCGGGGCCGCGGAAGCGCCGGCCGAACTCGGCGCCGGAGCCGAAGTCGGCGAGGCGGCCGATGATGCGCAGCTGGGAGATGAGCTCGGGGGGACGGTTCATCACGGGAGTGCCGGTGAGAGCCAGCACGAGGCCCTCGCGGGGCACGGCGTCAGCGAGGCGGGCGACGGCCTGGGTTCGCTTGGCGGAGGGGTTCTTGCAGTAGTGGGACTCGTCGAGGACCAGGGCGCGGGGGGCGAGGGCCTCGAGCTCGGGCAGGCGGGAGGCGAGGATGTCGTAGTTCACGACGGTGATGTCGGGGGGTTGGGGGAGCTCGCCGGGAGCGGCGGCCGCGGAGGCCTGGGCGGCGGCCGCAGAGGCCCGGGCGGCGGCCGCGCAGGCTCGGGCGGCGCCGGTGAGGGCGTGGGCGGTGCGAGCGGGCAGCCAGCGTTGGATCTCGCGGAGCCAGTTGAGCTTGAGGCTGGCGGGGCAGACGACGACGGCGGGGAAGGCGTGGTCGGCCTGGAGGGCGGCGAGGGCCTCGATGGTCTTGCCGAGACCCTGCTCGTCGGCGAGGAAGGCGCGTCGCTGGGCGAGCAGGTAGCTCACGCCGGCGCACTGGAAGGGCTTGAGCTCGCCGGCGAGGCCGGGGATCTCGAGGGAGGCGTGGCGAGCGGCGGAAAGGGCCACCAGCTCCTGAGAGCGAGGATCGTGCTCGCGGCGTTCGTGCACGTAGGCGAGGGCTCCGGGGGAGAGCCAGTGGCTTTCGCCGGCCAGAAAGCGCCGGAGCTCGGCGCGCTCGCGGGCGATGCGCTCGCGCTCGGCCTGCTCGCGGGCGGCGCGCTCGCGCTCGGCCTGCTCGCGGGCGGCGAGGCGGTTGTGGCGCGCGGCGAGAGCGCGGGGCTCGGGTTGGAGGTTGCGACGAAGCTCGGTGAGGGCGTGGTGGGCGTCTTCGCTGAGGCTCATCAGGGCGAGGGCGGCCGGGGGAAGGTCATCGAGCAGGCGGCGGGTCTCCTCGTCGAGGGGCAGCAGGACGCGGCCGATGGCGGGGAGGGTGTAGGCGTGGGGATGCTGGGTGAGCTCCTGGAGGAGCTCACCGGGGGCGTCGCTGGGGAGGGTGAGCCACCAGCGCTCGTCGGGGCGGGCGAGGTCCAGCAGGCACCGGGCTCGGCGGCGGCGACGGCGGCGGTTGCGCTCGATGGCGCGGGCGAGACCGCTGCTCAGCCGGGGCTCGGCGGGGAGGCTGGCGAAGAGTCGGTGGAGGGCCTCGGCGCGATCCTCGTCGAGCGGCACCAGCCAGGCGCGCTCGGCGGGGTCCCAGCGGCGGCCGGGGATGGCGCGAAGGAGCACCCGGAGACGGTCGTCATAGGGGAAGCGCAGGACGGCCTGGCCGTGGTCGAGGGAGGCGGAGAGGGGGAAGGGCACGAACGACCCACCATAGGCGGGCCGGTGGATGGCCTCAAAGGAGCTGCTGGGCGGGCCTTTGAATGGCCTCAGAGGAGCTGCTGGGCGAGGAGGAAGACGTTGAGGGCGACGATGAGCGCCGCCAGGGACCAGGCGAGGATGGTGGTGTGCAGCCGGTTGACGTGGGCGCCCATGACCCTGTGGCTGCTGGTGAGCATGACCAGGGGGACGAGGGCGAAGGGGATGCCGAAGGAGAGGACCACCTGGCTGAAGACGAGGGCGTCGGTGGGGCTGATGGCGAGGGCGAGGACGACGATGGCGGGGATCATGGTGAGGGCGCGGCGGAGCAGGAGGGAGACCCTGAGGTTCACGAAGCCCGACATGACAACCTGGCCGGAATAGGTGCCCACGCTGGAGGAGGAGGCGCCGGAGGCCAGGAGGGCCACGGCGAAGGCCACGGCGGCGGTGCCGCCCACGAGGTGGCCGAAGGCGGCGTGGGCCTGCTGGATGGAGCTCACGCCGGCGAGGGCGCCGGCGTGGAAGAGCTTGGCGGCGACGGCGAGCATGGCCATGTTGACGACGCCGGCGAGACCCAGGGCGATGATCACGTCGAGGCGCTCGAAGCGGAGCACGCGGGCGCGCTCGCGGTCGTTGCGGCAGGGGGTGCGGCCGTTGGTGAGGGCGGAGTGGAGGTAGATCACATGGGGCATCACGGTGGCGCCGATGATGGCCACGGCGAGATACAGGGAGCCCCTGCCGGAGAGACCCGGGATGAGGCCCTGGAGGGAGGCGTGGGTGGAGGGGCCGATGCGGAGGGTCTCGTAGAGGAAGCCCAGGAGGATGATGCCCAGGAGGGCGAGGATGGCGAGCTCGAAGCGGCGGTAGCCGCGGGTCTGGAGCTCGAGGATGGCGAAGGCGATGAGGCCGGTGATGAGGCCGGCGGGCAGGAGGGGAACGCCGAAGAGGAGGTTCAGGCCAAGGGCGGCGCCGAGGAACTCGGCGATGTCGGTGGACATGGCCACCACCTCCGCCTGCAGCCACAGGCCCACGGTGAGCAGGCGGGGGAAGTGGGCGCGACAGAGCTCGGGGAGGTTGTGGTCGGTGACGATGCCGAGCTTGGCGGAGAGGTACTG
>DATJVV010000146.1:0-8450 GCA_035501635.1 Solirubrobacteraceae bacterium
CGCCGCCACCATGGTCACCGCCGGCGTGTACCTGATTGCGCGCATGCACGTGCTGTTCGAACTCGCCCCCGCCGCCCAGGACGTGGGCGCGGTGATCGGCGCGCTCACCCTGCTGATCGCGGGCACCATCGCGCTGGTGCAGACGGACATCAAGCGCGTGATCGCCTACTCCACCATGTCTCAGATCGGCTACATGATCATGGGCGTCTCGGTTGGCGCCTACGCCGCGGGCATGTTCCACCTGATGACCCATGCCTTCTTCAAGGCGCTCCTGTTCATGGGCGCGGGCTCCATCATCGGCGCGATGGCGGGAGCCCAGTCGCTGGAGAGGATGGGCGGCTTTCGCAGGGTGCTGCCCTTCACGTTCGCCTGCTTTGTGATCGGCGGCCTGGCCCTCTCGGGCATCCCGCCCTTCTCGGGCTTCTTCTCCAAGGACGAGATCCTGCTGGTCACCGGCGAGCGCGGCGGCTGGCATTGGATCCTCTACGTGATGGGCTATCTCGGCGCCTTCCTCACCGCGATCTACACCTTCCGCATGATCTTCCGCGCCTTCTACGGCGACCCCGTGCCCGAGGCCCGGGAGCTCGAAGGAGGCCATTTGCACCACGCGGAGGTCCCCACCAACCCCGCCGACGGCGAGGTGGAGGACACCGACGTGGGCTTCCCCGGCCCCCATCACACGATCGCCGAGCGGGCCCTGCCGATGAAGGTGGCGATGACCGTGCTCGCCATCGGCGCGGCGGGCGCCGGCCTCGTGCAGGTCCCCGGGGTGGACGACGTGATCGTGAACTTCCTGCGTCCCACCTTCGCGCAGTCGCCCCTGTATGAACCCCACACCCGCGACGGCCTGCTGATCTTCGGCCTCTGCCTGGGCACGGTGTTGGGATTGAGCGGCATCGCGATCGCCTACCGCATCTGGGTGCGCGAGCCGGCCATCGCCACCCGCGCCCGCGAGCGCTTCGCCGCGATCTACGAGCTGCTCGCCCACAAGTGGTACTTCGACGAGCTCATCGACGCGCTCGTGGTGCGTCCCGCCGCCGCCGCCGGGCGCTTCGCCACCACCACCTTCGAGCGGGTGTTCGTGCAGGACACCCTCGTGGGCGGCGCCAGCGGCGTGGTGCGCGCCGGCTCGGCCGCCGTGCGGGCGGTCCAGAGCGGCTTCCTGCGCTACTACGCCGCCATGCTCGTGCTCGGCCTCACGGCGGTCGGCCTCTACTTCCTGCTGCAGAGCTGATGCCCGCCCTCTCGTTCCTGATCTGGCTTCCCCTCGCCTGCGGCGTGCTCGGCGCGATCGCCGGCCGCGCCACCCGCAACCCGCGGGTGCCCGCGCTGCTCGCGCTGGTGGGCGCGCTGGGTGCGCTGGGCCTCGCGATCGGCTACATCGCCGAATACGGGGGGGGTGGGCCTCATTCAAGCGGCCTCACGCACGTCACCGACGTGGTGTGGATCGCCGAACTGGGCATCCACTACAAGCTCGGCGTGAGCGGCCTGAACGTGTTCCTGGTGGGCCTCACCACGCTGCTGTTCGCCGCCGCCGTCCTCGCCGCCAACCTCCGCGGCGCCGTGCGCGGCGATGGCGCCGAGAGGGACCCCGCGCCCGATCGCCCGTGGCTGTTCTGGCTGTTCCTAGCCCTCGCCGAGTCCGCCGTGCTGGGCGCCTTCCTGGCCCAGGACCTCGCCCTGTTCGTGGCGTTCTTCGATCTGATGTTGATCCCCTTCTACTTTCTCACCCTGATGGGCGGCCCCACCTCGCGGGGCGAGCGGGAGGAGCGGGTGAAAGCCACCATCAAGCTCGTCATCTACACCCTCGTGGGCTCCCTGTTGATGCTCGCCGCCGCCGTGGCCACCGGCGTGCTCGACGCCCAGCAGACCGGCGGGCACATCACCTTCGTGCTCTCCCAGCTGCAGGCCAACCCCCTGGGCAGGGGCTCCCAGGAGTGGATCTTCCTCTGCTTCGCCGCCGCCTTCCTGGTGAAGATGCCCGCCTTCCCGCTGCACGGCTGGATGCCCGACGGCTACCGGGCGATGCCCCTGGAGGTGCTGATGGTGTTCTCCGGCGTGCTCTCCAAGGTGGGCGCCTACGGCTTTTTGGCGATCGTGCTGCCCCTCTTCCCCCAGGCCGCCGGCCACTTCCAGACGCTGATGCTGATCGTGGCCCTGCTCTCCATCCTCTACGGCTCCGCCGTGGCCTTCACCCAGCGCGACGCCCGCCTGATCGCCGGCTACTCCTCGGTGGCCCAGCTGGGCTTCATCACCCTGGGCATCTTCGCCCTGAACCCCCAGGGCGCCCAGGGAGCGCTGCTGCAGATGGTCAACCACGGCCTCGTGGTGGCGCCCCTGCTGTTCATCCTCGCCGTGCTCAGCCGCCGGGCGGGCGGCTCGGAGGACGTGCGCGAGATGGGCGGCATCGCCTTCCGCGCGCCCGTGCTCGCGGCTTTGTTCCTGATCGTCGCTCTCGCCACCCTGGCCATGCCCGGCTCGGCCAACTTCGTGGGCGAGTTCCTGATCCTGCTGGGAGTGTTCAACAGCAAGCTCGCCATCGCCGCCATCGCCTTCGCCGGCGTGGTGATGGCCAGCGTGTACGCCCTGCGCCTGTTCATCCGCGCGATGCACAACCGCGTGGGCTCCCACGTGGACTCCC
The DNA here is from genome assembly GCA_035501635.1 of Solirubrobacteraceae bacterium. Lineage (GTDB taxonomy): Bacteria > Actinomycetota > Thermoleophilia > Solirubrobacterales > Solirubrobacteraceae > Palsa-744. The sequence goes on from DATJVV010000146.1 coordinate 2,642, forward strand.
GTGAGATCTCCTGGCGCGACGGCGCCGTGCTGGTGCCGCTGGTGGCGGGGATCCTGTTCATGGCCCTCTATCCCCAGCTGGCCCTCAAGCGCAGCGAAGGCTCCGCCAAGCTGGCCGTCGCGAGCGCCCAGGCCTCCCTGCGCGCCCCCGCCACCACCGGCGCCCCCGCCACCACCGGCGCCTCCGCCTCCACGAGCGCCTCTGCCTCCGCGAGCGCCTCTGCCTCCGCGAGCGTGCGCCCATGATGCTCGCCACCCTCAAGGGGCCGCCCGTGGACTTCGCGGCGATCTCGCCCCTGATCGCCCTGCTGGCGGGCGCCGCGGTGGTGCTGCTGGTGGGCATGCTCGGCTCCCGCCGCGCGCGCACCCAGCTCGTGCCGGCGCTCGCGCTCGTGGCGCTCGGCGCGGCGGCGGGCCTGACGATCTGGCAGTGGGGCGTGGAGAAAGCGGTGCTCGCGGGGGCCCTGCGCGTCGACACGCTCTCGCTCACCCTCAACCTCATCCTCGTTGCCGGCGGCGCGGCCGCGGTGCTGCTGGGCTGGCGCTCGCTCGCCGCCAGGGAAGCGGCCCACGGCGAGTTTCACGCGCTGCTGCTCACCTCCGTCGCCGGCATGTCCCTGCTGGGCGCCGCCGAGAACACCGTCTCGCTGTTCCTGGGCCTGGAGCTCCTGTCGATCCCCCTGTACGTGCTCTGCGCCACCGAACTGCGCCGCGAGCGCTCGCTGGAGGCGGGGCTGAAGTACCTGATCGTGGGCTCCGTGGGCTCCGCCACGCTGCTCTACGGCCTGGCCCTGATCTACGGCGCCACCGGCGCCACCGACTTCGGCGCCATCTCCAGCGCCCTCGCCCACAACAACCTCGCCACCGACCCCCTCACCCTCGCGGGCGTGGCGTTGTGCGTGGTGGGCCTCTGCTTCAAGGCCTCCGTGGCCCCCTTCCACCAGTGGACCCCCGACGTGTACGAGGGGGCCCCCACGCCGGTCACCGCCTTCATGGCCGTGGCCACCAAGGCGGCGGCGCTCGGCGCGTTCCTGCGCCTGTTCGACGTGGCCCTGATCGAAACCCACGCCGACTGGGGCCCCGCGGTGGCGGCGCTGGCGGCGATCACGATCGTGGTGGGCAACGTTGGCGCCCTCGGCCAGCCCTCCCTGAAGCGGATGCTCGCCTACTCCTCGGTGGCCCAGGCCGGCTACATGCTCGCGGGCGTGGTGGTCGCCAGCGCGCTCGGCGCCCAGGCCACGGTGTTCTACCTGGCGGTCTACATGTTCATGAACCTCGCCGCCTTCGCCGTGATCCTCGCCTGCGAGCGGGGCATGGGATCCCCCGGTGCCCCCCGGGGCGATCGCCAGGCGGCGCTGCGCGGCCTCGCCCATACCCGTCCCGAGCTCGCCTGGCCGATGACCCTGGCGATGCTCGGCCTCGCCGGCATCCCCGCCACCGCCGGCTTCATGGGCAAGTTCTACCTCATCGACGCCGCCGTCACGGGCGGCTACACCTGGCTTGGCATCGTGATCGTGATCGGCTCGATGATCTCCCTCGGCTACTACCTGCCGGTGATCGCCACCATGTGGGCCTCCCCCGAGCCCGCCGAGGAGCCCCAGGCGATCGAGAGCCCCCTCCCGGCCCTCGCCGGCGGCTCCCCCGAGCTGGACCAGCCGCTCGCCCCCGAAGGCGCCCGCCGCGAGCCCGAGGTGACCTTCCTGGCCCTCCTCGCCGCCGCCGCCACCCTCTTCTTCGGCATCATCCCCCAGCCCCTCTTCGACCTCGTGCATGGGGTGGGCGGGGCGCTGGGGTTGCTGTAGCGTCGCTGGCTCAACGCAAGAGCAGCCGGCAGCGACGCAGCAGATTCTCGAGCGTCGCGGGTCGCAGACGGCCGAGCCGTCGTGAGAGCCGGTCGTGGGAGATCGTGCGCAGCTGCTCGGGCATGGCGTAACTCTGCTCTCGCAAGCCGCCCTCGGGCGGGGAGATGGACACGTGGAGGGGGTTCTCGAAATCGGTGCGCGTGAGCGGCACGGCGAGCGAGAGCGCCAGCGGGGCACGGTTGAGCTGATCGACCGAGACGATCGCGAATGGCCTGGCCTTCGCCTGCTCGGACCCGCGCGTGGGATCCGGATCGGCCCAGTAGACGTCCCCCTGGGCGGGAGCGACGCTCACCAGTCGGGCGTGGGGGGCGCGAACCCGTCTTCGATGTCTCGCGCCTGCCCGCGATACGCGGCGAGCGCCCGAGGGTCGCATCCGAGAGCGTCGAACGCGGCCGCCGCATCCGTCAGCAGCAGCTCGTCGTCGGCTGCGTTCACGAGCTTCGCCACGACATCGCCCGCCGGCTCGCCGGAGCGTGCGCTGAGCGCGTTGAGCCGGTCTCGCGTTGCCGCTGACACTCGGATGGTGGTACTCGCACTCGCCATGTAGACCATCAGTATACAGATGGGATGCGCGACATCCGTCCGGTGGCGCCCGGCAAACCGCCAACGAGGACATGGTCCGTTCCCGATCTCCTTGGGCATATTCCGATAGCCTGCACTTCGGATGGGGTTGGCCGAGCGTGTGCTTGGGAGCGTCAAAAACGCGATCCTCGCTGTCGCGGCGCTGATCCTCGCCGTGGGCACGATCTGGGGCGCGGCGAAGCACCTCCTTTCGCCCGCGCACCAGGCCAAGACGGCCGCGACCCCGGTGGCCCGTTTCGAAGAGGCTCGCCTGAATCCCGGAGTGCCGCTCGAACAGTACGAAGTCGAGTACGCGCCCACCGCCCTGGCGAGCCTGCAGGTCACGGGCGAGAGCGGAGAAGGGGCGACGACGAGCCCCGGCGCCGGTGCCTCCGTCCAGGGCAAGACCACCGCGGAACAGCCCCAGGGTGGTGAAAAGGCCGCGGGCGGTGAAAAGACCACGGGTGGTGAAAGGACGACAGGTGGCGAAATCACGACCGGCGGCCAGAGCACCACCGGCGGGGAGGCGACCACGACCACCGGCACCCCCGAAGCGGCCGCCAAGGCCAGGGAAGCGAAGGAACGGGAAGAAGCGCGCGGGAAGCAGGAGGAACGGGAACATGCCGAGGCGAAGCGGCGCAGGGCCGAAGAAGCGGCCGAAGCAAGGGAAGCGCGCGAAGAAGAAGCGCGCGCTCAGCGCAAATCGCCCCACCGCAGCACCGTGCCGGGGCACGGCGGCCGGGACGTTCCCGGCTATCGCGCCTTCGTGGAGCCCGTCGCCCCGGCGAGGTCCTTCCATCGCGAAGGCCAGGCCCGCGTGGCCGTGGGCACCGGAGAGTCCACCGGCGAGGTGGACGCGGTGCTGCGCGAGGCGGCGGCCATCCTCGCCGCCGAGGGCCAGCGGCCGCAGCGGCTGGATCACGGGAGCGATCGCAGGCGGGCGGCTGTGCTTCTCTCCTCAGATGTCGGCGCCCCCCGGCGTGAGTCCGTGGAGGCTCCCGGCACCTCGGTGGTGGTCCCGGGCGGCTGCGGTGAGGGCTGCGCCCTGCGGCCCACGATCGAACAGGCGATCCGCGACTACTCCTCGAACCTCACCAAGGCGGCCCACGAGATCGCGGCGATCTTCACCGACACCCGCTTCGAGGACTTCGAACACCGGCGAGAGCAGGTGGGGGCGGAGGTTCACTATCGGTTCGACCTCAGCGGCTATCGGGGCAAGCTGGTGAACGTGGTGTGGACGCTGTGGTCGAGATCCACGGGGCGGCCGCCGCCGCGCAGCTGGTGGCGCAACGTGATCGTCAAGCAGGTGGTTCCCACCAGCGAAGACGCGCATGTGAAAGGCCAATTCTGGGCGCCGTCGCCGCAGAAGCCGGGCGACTACTACTTCAAGCTCACCCTCTACGCGCCCGACGGCGAAGAAATCGAACAGACCGAAACCGCCAGCTTCCACTAGCTGGTAGCCGGTCTGGCACCCGGCGGATCTTCTCCGACGGCTCGCTCACTGCGCCAGCCCGCCCACGTCCCGGGCGGCCTGCTCGGCTTCCAGGAGCTGGCGCTCCACGAGGTCCAGGCCGGCGTCCCAGAAGCCGGGGTCGGCGAGGTCCACGCCCACGATCCGACCGAGCTGCTCGGGCGAGCGCGAGCCACCGGCGGCCAGCAGCTCCAGGTAGCGGGGCACGAAGTCCGGACCCTGCTGCTCGTAGCGCTCGTACACCGACAGGGCCAGCAGCTGGCCGTAGGCGTAGGCGTACACGTAGCCGGGGGAGCCGATGAAGTGGGGGATGTAGGACCACCAGGTGGTGTACCCCTCGGTGATCTCCACGGAGTCCCCGAACAGCTCGGCCTGGCTCTCGCGCCAGCACTCGTTGAAGCGCTCCACCGAGAGCTCTCCCTGCTCGCGCCGGGAGGTGTGCACGAGCTCCTCGAAGCGGTTCATGGCCACCTGGCGAAAGACCGTGGCGATCGAGTCCTGGAGGTTCTCCGCCAGCAGCGAGAGGCGGGTGGCGGGTGTTGCGTCCTCCGCGAGCAGACGCCCGAAGACGATCGTCTCCGCGAACACCGACGCGGTCTCCGCCAGCGTGAGGGGGGTGCTCTGGTGGAAGATGCCCTGGCGGGCGGCCAGCGCGAAGTGCACCCCGTGGCCGAGCTCGTGGGCGAGCGTGAGCACGTCACGGCGCCTGGCGGTGTAGTTGAGCAGCACGTAGGGGTGCGCGGAGGGCACCGCGCTCGCGCAGAAGGCCCCGCCCCGCTTGCCGGGACGCAGAGGCGCGTCGATGTAGCGGCCCTCGAAGAAGCCCCGCGCGAGCTCGCCCAGCTCGGGGGAGAAGCTCGTGTAGCAGTCCAGCACGATCTCCCGGGCCTGGGCGAAGGTGTAGGTCACCTCGCTGTCGGCCACCGTGGCCATGCGGTCGTAGTCGGCGATCCGCTCCACGCCCATCAGCCGCGCCCGCAGCCGGTACCAGCGCCGGGCGATCTCGTAGCGGCCCCGCACCGCCTCCACGAGCGCATCCACGGACTCGTCGCTGGCTTCGTTGGCGAGGTTTCGCGCGGCCAGCCAGTTGGGGTAGCGGCGCAGGCGATCGTCGGTGGCCTTGTCCGCGAGCAGGGTGTTGAACAGGAACGCCCGCGTGCGCAGGCCCGGCGCGAGCGCCGCGCTCACCGCCTGCGCGCTCGCCCGCCGGGTCTCCCGCTCGGGGGCCGCCAGGCGGCTGAGCGCCATGTCCAGCGCCACCGGCTCCTCGCCGCCCGGCAGCTCCACCTCGATCGCGGAGGTGAGCTCCTCGAACAGCCGCGCCCACGCCGAGGAGCCGGTGAGGGCCTTCTCGGCCAGGATCCTCTCCTCGGGCTCTGAGAGCAGATGCTCGCGATAGCGCCTCACGCTGCGCAGGTGGTGGCGGCAGAACTCGAGCCTGTGCGCCTCCGGCGCGTTCTCGTCCAGCAGCTCCCGCACCCGCTCCTCATCCAGCGCCGCCCACTCGAGCTCGAAGAACAGCAGCGTGGTCTCGATCTGGGTGCCCACCTCCTGGGTTCGCTGCATCAGGGCTCCGCGCTCTGGATCGGCGGTGTTCGTGGAGAAGGCCAGCCCCGCGTAGGACGCCGCCCGCCCCACCAGGTCCTGGATCGCCCCCAGCTCCGACATCGCCTCGGCCAGGCCATCCCGGTCGAGCTCTCCCAGGCGCCCGGCGTGGCGCTCCGCGAAGGCCCGCGCGCGCTCCAGGGCCTCGCCCATACGCCGCTCGACGCCCGCCGGACCCTCGTCCGCCACGAGCTCCTCCAGGTTCCAGGCGGTCCCCTGCAGCTCGGGATCGGCGGGGGTCGTTGTGGCGCTCGTGGCCATTGCCGGCAGCTTATCCGCCGGGCATCCTCCGATCGACGTTCCGGTGGCGC
>DATJVV010000147.1:0-2225 GCA_035501635.1 Solirubrobacteraceae bacterium
CCGAAGACGTGGGCACGAGCCCCGCGGACATGGACTACATCCACCTCGAGACCGAGCACGTGGTCGGCCTCCAGGGCCGCTCGGGCGACCCGTCGCCCGTCACCTCCTACGGCGTCTACCGGGGCATCAAGGCGTGCGTCAAGAACGTCTTCGGCAGCGACAGCCTCGCCGGCAAGACCGTGGCGGTGCAGGGCTGCGGGCATGTGGGGTATCACCTGTGCCGGTTCCTGAACGAGGAGGGGGCGCGCCTGGTGGTCACCGACATCGACACGGAGAAGGTCAAGCGCGCGGTGGAGGATTTCCGCGCCCGGGCGGTGGGCCTCGACGAGATCTACGGCGTGGACGCCGAGGTGTTCGCCCCGTGCGCGCTGGGCGCCGTGATCAACGACAAGTCCCTCAAGCAGCTCAAGGTCCGGATCGTGGCGGGCGGCGCCAACAACCAGCTCGCCGAGGAGCGGCACGGCGACCTGCTGGAGGAGCAGGGCATCCTGTACGCCCCGGACTACGTGATCAACGCCGGCGGGCTCATCAACGTGAACAGCGAGCTGGAGGGCTGGTCCGCCGAGCGGGCGCAGCGCAAGGCGGGGGAGATCTACGACACGCTGCTGCGCCTGTTCGCGCTGGCGAAGGAGGAGGGGCTGCCGACCTACCGGGCGGCGGACCGCCTCGCGGAGCGGCGCATCGAGTCGGTCGCCAAGCTCAAGCGCACCTGGGTGTGACCATGGAGAACTGGAGCGTAGCCCCCGAGCTCGCCGCCGCCGACCCGGTGGTGGCCGACGTCATCACCCGCGAAACGGCGCGCCAGGCGTCCGGGCTCGAGCTGATCGCCTCGGAGAACTTCGCCTCGCCGGCGGTGCTCGCCGCCATGGGCTCGCCCCTCACCAACAAGTACGCCGAGGGCTACCCGGGGAAGCGGTACTACGGCGGCTGCGAGGTGGTGGACGAGGCCGAGGCGCTCGCGATCGCGCGGGCGAAGCAGCTTTTCGGCGCGGCGCACGCCAACGTGCAGCCGCACAGCGGCACGCAGGCGAATCTCGAGGCGTACCTCGCGGTGGCCAACCCGGGCGACACCCTGATGGGGCTGGCGCTGCGCCACGGCGGCCACCTGACGCACGGCGCGCCGGTGAGCGCGTCGGGCCGGCTGTTCCGCGCGGTGCAGTACGGCGTGCGGGAGGCGGACGGCCTGATCGATCTCGACCAGGTGCGCGACCTGGCCCGGTCCGAGCGGCCGAAGATCATCGTCGCCGGCGGGAGCGCGTATCCGCGGATCATCGACTTCGCGGCCTTCGCGGCGATCGCGAAGGAAGTCGGCGCGGTGCTGGTGGTGGACATGGCGCACTTCGCGGGGCTCGTGGCGGGCGGCGTGCACCCCTCGCCCGTGCCCGTGGCCGACATCGTGACCACCACCACCCACAAGACGCTCCGCGGCCCGCGGGGCGGGATGATTCTCGCCTCCGAGCCCTACGCGAAGGCCGTGGACAAGCAGGTCTTCCCCGCCAACCAGGGGGGGCCGCTGATGCACGTCATCGCCGCCAAAGCGGTGGCGCTGGGCGAGGCGCTGCAGCCGGCGTTCCGCGACTACGCGCGCCAGGTGGTCGCCAACGCGAAGGCGCTGGGCGAGGCCCTGGCGGAGCGGGGCTACGCGCTGGTGTCCGGCGGCACGGACACGCATCTGCTCCTGGTGGACCTGCGGGAGCGGCAGCTGACGGGCAAGCTCGTGGAGGAGACGCTGGGGCGCTCGGGCATCACGGTGAACAAGAACACCGTGCCCGGGGACACGGCCTCGCCCTTCGTGACCAGCGGCGTCCGGATCGGCACGCCGGCCCTCACCACGCGGGGCATGGCGGAGCCCGAGATGCGCGCCATCGCGGGCCTGATCGACCGGGCAGTTGCGGGGCGGGACGATCCCGCTAAGCTGGAAGGGATCCGTCACGAGGTGCTGGAGCTGGCGGCGCAGTTCCCGCTCTATGGGCAGCCGCTGAGCGCGGCGGCCCAGCGAGCCTAGACCGCTCCGGCGGGAGGTCGCCATGGCCGATCCACGGGTTCCCCGCTCGTCCGCTCAGGTCGTCCAACGCAGCGTGATGGAGCTGCGCGCGCGCCGCAAGAAGAAGGGGCGGCGGCGCTGGGTCCTCGGCGTGCTGGTCCTGGGGGCCCTGGTGTGGGGCACGAACACCTACCTGTACCGCCGCCCGGCGGCCGCGGCGCTCGCCGCCGATCCCCACACG
>DATJVV010000148.1:0-8031 GCA_035501635.1 Solirubrobacteraceae bacterium
CTGGGCCTCACGCTCGTGTTCATCTCCCACGACCTCGGCGTGGTGGCCGAGGTGGCCGAGGAGGTGCTGGTGATGCAGTCCGGGCGCATCGTCGAGCACGCGCCTGTCGCCACCCTCTTCGCCGGGCCCGCCCATCCCTACACCCGGCGCCTGCTCGCCGCCATGCCCACTCTCGCCGGGCCGCCGCCCCCGGCGCGCGTGGCGCCGTCTCCCGCGCACGGGGCGCCGTCTCCCGCGGGCGCCTGCGCGCCCGAGCCGCTGCTGGCGGTGCGGGGTCTGGCCAAGCACTTCCCCGTCTCCCGCGGCGTGCTCCTGCGCCGCGAGGTGGGCGCCGTGAAGGCGGTGGACGGCATCGACTTCGAGGTGATGCCCGGCGAGACCTTCGGCATCGTGGGAGAGTCCGGCTCGGGCAAGACCACCACCGCCCGCCTGATCGCCCGCCTGCTCGCGCCCACCGCCGGCGAGGTGCGCTTCGGCGGGCGGGACATCGCCGCGCTGCGGGGCCGTGAGCTGAAGGCGATGCGCCGGCAGCTGCAGATGATCTTCCAGGACCCCTACTCCTCGCTGAACCCCCGCAAGAGCGCCGGCGCCATCGTCGCCGAGCCCCTCGCCGTGCACCGTCTGGAGCCCGACCGCGCGCGCCGGCGCCGCGCCGCCGAACGGCTCCTGGAGACAGTCGGCCTGAACGCGTCCGAGCACAACCGCTACCCCCACGAGTTCTCCGGCGGCCAGCGTCAGCGCATCGGCATCGCCCGCGCCCTGGCTCTGCAACCGCGCCTGATCGTCGCCGACGAGCCCGTCTCCGCCCTGGACGTCTCGATCCAGGCCCAGGTCCTTCGGCTGCTGAGCGATCTGCGCGAGCGCCTGGGCCTCACGCTCGTGTTCATCTCCCACGACCTCGCCGTCGTCAGGCACATGTGCGATCGCGTGGCCGTGATGCGCGCCGGCGCAATCGTGGAGCTGGCCGCCAACGAGGACCTCTACGCCCACCCCCGCGACCCCTACACCAGGGAGCTGCTCGCCGCCGTTCCCCGGGCCGGCGGGCCCTCGCCTCCGGTCCACGCCTCCGATCGGCATACGATCATCGCGTGAGCCAAGCCCCAGCCGCCGAGCAGGACGCCCTCGCCGCCGACGCCGTGGAGCTGCTGCGGACGCTGATCCGCTTCGACACCGTCAACCCCCCCGGCAACGAGCGCCCGCTGCAGGAGCACCTGATGTCCCTGCTCTCCGGCGCGGGCTTTCAGTGCGAGCTGCTCGCCGCGCAGCCCGGCCGCCCGAACCTCGTGGCCCGCCTGCCCGGTCGCGCCGAGGGCCCCACCCTCTGCTACCTAGGCCACGTCGACACCGTGCTCGCGGACCCCGCCGAGTGGTCCCGGGACCCCTGGTCGGGCGCCCTGGAGGAGGGCTTCGTGTGGGGCCGGGGGGCGCTCGACATGAAGTCCCAGGTGGCCGCCGAGGTGGCCGCCGGCGCGGCCCTCGCCCGCGGCGGCTGGCGTCCCGCCCGCGGCGAGCTGCTGATCGTGGCGCTCGTCGACGAGGAGACCGGCGGCGGTCTCGGCGCGGAGTGGATCACCGCCGCCCACCCCGAGAAGGTGCGCTGCGACATGCTTCTCAACGAGGGCGCCGGCGCCGTGTTCGAATACGGAGGCCCGCCCGCCCAGCGCCGCTACGGCGTGTGCTGCGCCGAGAAGGGCGTGTTCCGCTTCACCCTCACCACCGAGGGCGTCGCCGGCCACGCCTCGATGCCGGGAATGGGCGAGAACTCGCTGCTGAAGATGGCCCCCCTGCTGCAACGTCTGGCGGCGCGCCAGCCCTCCTACGAGCTCACCGAGGAGCCCCGCGCCTTCCTCGCCGCCATCGGCGAGGACCCCGCGGACCCCGCCGGCGCGGTGGCCCGCCTGCGCGCCGCCGACCCCCGCCTGGCGGTCATGGTGGAGCCGATGCTCGGCGTCACCTTCGCCCCCACCCGCATCGCCGCCTCGGAGAAGATCAACGTGATCCCCAGCCGCACCGCGCTGAAAGTGGACTGTCGCGTGCCCCCCGGCCTCGGCGAGGAGCAGGTGCGCCGGGCGATCGCCGAGGTGCTCGGCCCCGAGGACGGCGATCCCGCCTTTCGCGTCGACTTCACCGAGAAGATCTCAGGCAACGGCTCGCCGGTGCACTCCCCCCTGATGGACGCCATCTCGGAGTGGGTCTCGGAGCACGATCCCGGCGCCGCGATCGCCCCCACGATGCTGCCCGGCTTCACCGACTCCCGCCACTTCCGCGCCGCCTTCCCCGACTGCGTGGCCTACGGCTTCTTCCCCCAGCGCCACCAGTCGCTGATGGAGGGCTCCCCCCTGATCCACGGCGCCGACGAGCGCGTCGACGCTCGCGACGTGGCCTTCGCGGCCCGCTGCTTCGCCGACCTGCCTCCCCGCCTGCTCGGCTGAGGTCCCGGCTTGACAGTGGCGGCGGCGTGCGCATAATGTGAGCAGGGGTTTCGTCCGCCACGGATGGCCGAGAGAGGGAGTCAAGGATGACGATGGTTCTGGCCAGTTCCTTCGTTCAGGAAGTTCAGAGCTGGGCGTACAACTGGTCTCCCGTGGTGATGATGCTGTTCTTCGGGGCGCTCGTCTACCTGATGTGGCGCACCCTGAAGGTGATGCCCAAGGTCAAGCCCCAGCAGATCAAGCCGAGCTCGGGCCGGTCGGTGTCCTTCGGCGACATCGCCGGCGTGGACGAGGCCAAGGGGGAGCTCCAGGAGATCGTCGAGTTCCTGCGCGACCCCAGCGAGTTCGAAGCCCTCGGCGCGAAGGTGCCCAAGGGCATCCTCCTGCACGGCCCTCCCGGCACCGGCAAGACGCTGCTCGCCAAGGCCGTGGCCCACGAGTCCGGCGCCCAGTTCTTCGCCCAGTCCGCCGCCGCGTTCGTGGAGATGTTCGCTGGCCTCGGCGCCGCCCGCATCCGGCGCCTGTTCGCGATCGCCCGCAAGCACGAGCCGGCGATCATCTTCATCGACGAGCTCGACGCCGTGGGCGGGCGCCGCGGCGCGGACATCTCCGGCGAGAAGGACCAGACGCTCAACCAGCTGCTGGTGGAGATGGACGGCTTCTCCGGCGGCTCCGGGCGGCTCGTGGTGATCGCCGCCTCCAACCTGCTGGAGAAGCTCGACCCCGCCCTGCTGCGCCCCGGGCGCTTCGACCGCCAGGTGTTCGTGGCGCCCCCCGACGTCAGGGGCCGCGAAGGGGTGCTCGCCGTGCACACCCGCGAGAAGCCCCTCGCCGAGGTGGATCTCGGCCTCGTGGCCGCCCAGACCAGCGGCCTCACCGGGGCCGACCTCGCGAACATCTGCAACGAGGCCGCCATCTTCGCCGCCCGCCGGCGCTCGCCGAAGATCTGCCCCCGCGACTTCGATTCGGCGATCGAGCGGGTGATCGCGGGCGTGCAGTCCCGGCGGGTGCTGAACGACCACGAGAAGCGCGTGGTCGCCTACCACGAGGCCGGCCACGCCCTCTGCGGCGAGCTGCTGCCCTCCGTGGATCGCGTGCACCGCATCTCGATCGTCCCCCGCGGGCGGGCGCTCGGCTACACCCTGAACCTGCCCGCCGAGGATCGCTACCTGAAGACCCGCGAGGAGCTCCTGGACTACATGACCGTCCTGCTCGGCGGTCGCGCCGCCGAGCGCATCGTCTTCGGCCAGGTCACCACCGGCGCCTCGGACGACCTCAAGCGGGTGGCCGACATCGCCCACACGATGGTGCACGACTTCGCGATGGGCAACGCGGGCCTCGGCCGCTCCCCCGACGGGGGCGTGCGCCTCTCGGAGACCACGCTGCGCATCCGCGACGAGGAGCGCCAGGACCTGATCGAGGAGGCCCGCCGCGCCGCACAGAAGCTGATCGTGGCCCACCGGCCTCAGCTCGACGCGCTCGCTGGGGAGCTGCTCGAGCACGAGGTCCTCGATCGCCATGCGATCGACCGGGTCATGGCGGGGGTGCCACGCCTGGAGAGGGCGCCGGGGATAGGGCTGCGCGTCGTCGCGGCCGCGCGGGCGCTGGACGCGCCGGGGGGCGCGGCCACGATCGACGCGCGGCCCGAATAGACTTCCCGGTGTGTTCGACCGCATAGACCACGTCGGCGTGGCCGTCGAGGACATCGACGCCGCCCTCGCCGTCTACCGGGACCTGTTCGCGCTGGACGTCGCCCACCGCGAGGTCGTCGCCGAGCAGGGCGTGGAGGCGCTGCTGCTGGACGTGGGCGAGAACCACGTCGAGCTGCTCGCCCCCCTCGGCCCCGACACCCCCGTGGGCAGGTTCCTGGCCCGCAAGGGCCCCGGCCTGCACCACGTGGCCTACCAGGTGAGCGACATCGAGGCCACCCTCGCGGCCCTGCGCACGGCGGGCGCCGAGCTGATCGACAGCGAGCCCCGCACCGGCATCCGCGACTCCCGCGTGGCCTTCCTGCACCCCCGCGCAAGCGGCGGCGTGCTCACCGAGATCGTCCAGCCCGCGGAGGCCCACTGATGGCCGAGCGCGCCAAATCCGCGGGCCTGCGCCGCGTCAGCGTCGGCTTCCAGGCCGGCCAGGTGCTCGCGCTGCGCGTCAGCGACGCTCAGCTGAAGGCGCTCGAGAAGGCCCTGCCCGCCGGCGGCTGGCACGAGCTGGAGGCCGAGGACGGCACCGTGCGCCTGTATCTCGGCCAGGTCGTTTACGTGCGCGCGGAGGATGAGGACTCCCGCGTGGGCTTTGGCGCCTAGAGCGTCGCCGGGCGGCGCGATGCCGGGCTCCCTGGACGAGCGGCTGCTGCGGATCGCCCGCACCCGCGGGCACACCCCCGGCGCCGAGCGCGCCGTGGCGCGCTTCTCGCGCCTGGGCGAGCACGGGGGGGTGTGGCTGGCGATCGGCCTCGCCGGCTACGCCCTGGACCCGGGGCGGCGTGATCGCTGGCGGCGCACCACGCGCACGGTGGCCGGCACATACGCGCTGAACACGGCGATCAAGCTGCTCGTGCGCCGCCGCCGCCCCGAGTTGCCCGGGCTGCCGCCGCTCGCTCGCACCCCCACCGCGCTCAGCTTCCCGAGCGCCCATGCCGCGATCTCCTTCGCCGCCGCGCCGCTCTATCGGCGGCTGGGGCTGCCCGGGCGGCCGCTGTACGCGCTCGCGGGCGCCCTCGCCCTCTCGCGGCTGTACCTCGGCGTGCACCACCCCTCCGACGTGCTCGCGGGCGCGCTGCTGGGCGGCGCGGTGGCTGGCAGCGTGGCGCTCGCGCACCCATTGAGCGCACCGGGAGACAGCGGCGCCACCGTTGCGGCCTAACGCCGTCGCACAGGTGCTACGCTGAGTGCATGCGTGAGATAACCCAGCGGCAACTGCGCAACCAGAGCGGCGAGATCATGCGGGAGCTCGATCGCGGCGAATCGTTCGTCGTGACCCGCAACGGCACACCCGTGGGGGAGCTCCGTCCGATCCGCCGTCGGCGGTTCGTTCCGGCGGAGGTGGCGATAGCGGCGTTCGCCGGGGTCGGCCACATCGACTACAGGCAGTTTCGGGCCGACATCGATCGCTACGTCGACCAGGATCCGACGCCGCGCGCCTGGGATCGGAGTATGAAGCGCAGGCGCGGTGGCTGAGACCGAACGCCGTCCAAAGGGGCTTCTCGACACGTCGGTCGTCATCGATCTGGAGTCGCTCGATCCGGTTGATCTCCCGGTGGAGCTGGCTGTGTCGGCGGTCACGATGGCCGAGCTGGCGACCGGCCCCGAGGCCACGAGGGATCCCGAGGAGCGCGCACGACGCATCGGGCTGATCCAGCACGCCGAAGACACCTTCGATCAGCTCCCGCTCGATATCGCCGCCGCACGCGTCTACGGACGCGTATATGCGGCTGTGACCGCGGCAGGTCGCAAGGCTCGCGGAAGGCGGACACTGGACCTGCTGATTGCCGCCGTCGCCCTGTCGAACGAATTGCCGCTTTACACGCACAACGTTGGCGACTTCGTGGGCTTGGAGGAACTGATCGACGTCGTGGCGGTCCCGTACCCCGATGCTCCGGATGCGCCACACACGCTTCCCGCGCCCGCCGGCGCCGGCGGGGACCAGCCGGCCGATCCACCCGAGGACCGCCCGTGAGCACGCGCATCGGCATCGTCGGCATGCCCAACGCGGGCAAGTCCTCGCTGTTCAACGCGCTCACCAAAGCGGGCGCTGAGGCGGCCAACTACCCGTTCACCACGATCGAGCCCAACGTGGCGGTGGTGCCGGTGCGCGACGAGCGCCTGGGCCAGGTGGCCGAGACCGTGGGCGCCCGCGAGATCGTGTGGGACACGATCGACTTCCACGACATCGCCGGCCTCGTGGCGGGCGCCAGCCAGGGGGAGGGCCTCGGCAACCGCTTCCTGGCGAACATCCGCGAGACCGACGCGATCGTGCACGTGGTGCGGGCCCATCGCGACGAGGGGGTGGTCCATCCCGAGGGTCGCGTGGACCCGCTCGCGGACATCGCCACGATCGAGGCCGAGCTCGCGCTGGCCGACCTCGAGCAGGCCGAGCGGCGGGTGGAGCGCGTGGCCAAACAGGCACGCGGCGGCGACCGCACGGCGGCCGTGGAGGAGGCGTGGCTGCGGGAGGTGATCGAGGCGCTGCAGGGCGGCCGGCCGGTGCGCACCGTGGCCGTGCCCGAGGAGGCGCCCCACGCGGCGCGGGACCTCGGCTCGCTCACCGCCAAGCCGGTGCTGTTCGTGGCCAACGTCGACGAGGGCGCCGGCGAGGAGGTGCCCGCGGAGATCGTCGCCCACGCCGCCGCCCAGGGTGCCCGCGCGGTGGCGGTGAGCGCGCGCATCGAGTCCGAGCTCGCCGAGCTCGAGGAGGAGGACGCCGCCGCCATGCGCGCCGACCTCGGGCTCAGCGACTCCGGCCTGCGGCGGGTGGTGCGCGAGGCCTTCGCCCTGCTTGAGCTGATCGCCTTCTTCACCGCCGGCGAGGCCAAGCCCGCCCAATCCTGGCACCTGCGCGATGGCCTCACCGCCTGGCACGCCGCCGGCCAGATCCACACCGACATCCAGAAGGGCTTCGTGCGCGCCGAGGTGATCGGCTGGCGCGAGCTGGTGGACGCCGGCGGCTATGCGGGCGCGCGCGAGCGCGGCGCCCTGCGCCTGGAGGGCCGCGACTACGTGATGGCCGACGGGGATGTGATCACGGTGAAGTTCACGCCCTGAGCCGTGAGCGGCCGGCGGCCGGTTCGCGACCTCATCGGCGCTGGCGGCATGGTGGGATACTCAGAGCTTGCAGACCCGATCCGGAAGGAGCTCACATGAAGTTCATGATCAGTGCGACACCCGGTCCGATGCCTCCGACGCCTGCGCAGTTCGACGCGGCCATGGCCTGGCTCGAGGGAAAGACAGGCGATGGCACGTTCGATTGCATCTACGGGTTCCTGGAGGGGGGCGGTTTCAGCATCACGAATGCCGGCTCCCATCGCGAGGTTCTCGACCTGATGACGGATTATCCGCTGTTTGGGCTGGTCACCTGGGATGTGCGCCCTGTGCTCGACTTCAAGGAGGGAGCCGACAAAATACGGGCAAAGCTCGCCGAGGCCCAGACGGCGATGGCCGGCGGTTGATAACTCGGCTCAGCCCGCCAACCCCGCCAGCCGCTGCGCCAGCCCGTTCATCCCAAGCTCGCGCGCGGCCCTCGCTCCCGCGCTCCAGTCGCTCGCGCGATCGGGCGGGCGCGTCACGGCGATGCTCCGCAGGGTGGCGATCTCCTTGAAGGCGCGCAGCTCGGGCGCGTGCTCGCGCAGGGCGGCGGCGATGCGGGGGCGCATCTCCCGCGTCGCGCGCACCGCGTCGGCGTCGTCGCCGTCCGCGCCAGCCGCCGCGAGGACCGCCTCCAGGGAGCCGTGACGGGAGAGCAGCCGCGCGGCGGTCTTCGCTCCCACGCCGGGGGCGCCGGGGATGCCATCTGAGGGGTCGCCGCGCAGGGCGATCAAATCGGGCACGAGCGCGGGGTCGACGCCGTAGCGCTCGCGCACCTGCGCCGGGCCCACCTCGCC
>DATJVV010000149.1:0-5300 GCA_035501635.1 Solirubrobacteraceae bacterium
AGCATCCCAGCGACTACGTGCTCGCCAGCGGCCAGCCCCGCACCGTGGCCGACTTCGCCCGCGCCGCCTTCGCCTGCGTGCACCTCGACCCCGAGCCATACCTCCGCGTGGACGAGAGCCTCCTGCGCGCCCCCGAGCGCACCCCCAGCGTGGGCGATCCCAGCCGCGCCCGCGAGCTTCTGGGCTGGAGCCCGCGGTTGGCCTTCGCGCAGCTGGTGGAGCGCATGGTGCGAGCGGACCTGCAGACGCTTCAGGGCGTCGCCGCCACCTCTTAGACTGCCCCCGATGACCACCGTCGGCGTCATCGGCCTCGGCTACGTGGGCCTGCCTCTCGCGGTCGCCTTCGCCCGGGAGGGCTGCGAGGTGATCGCCGTGGACATCGACCCCGCCAAGGTCGCCGCCATCGAGGCCGGCCGCTCCTACATCGAGGACGTTCCCTCGCGGGAGCTCGCCGAGGCGGCCCACAACATCCATCCCTCCACCCGCTACGCCTCCCTCGCGAAGGCCGCCGCCGTGGTCATCTGCGTGCCCACCCCCCTCACCGCCAACCGCGAGCCCGACCTGGGACCCCTGCTGGAAAGCGCCCGCTCGCTCGCCAAGGTGCTCCAGCGCGACCAGCTGGTGGTGCTCGAGTCAACCACCTACCCCGGCACCACCCGCGAGCGCCTGGCCCCCCTGCTGGAGGAGTCCGGGCTGGCCGCCGGCCGCGACTTCCACCTCGCCTTCTCCCCCGAGCGCGTGGACCCGGGACGCACCGACTTCACCCTGCGCAACACCCCCAAGGTGCTCGGCGGCCTCACCGAGGCCTGCGCCGCCCGCGCCGAGGAGCTCTACGCGCTGGTGTGCGACACGCTCGTGCCCGTCTCCAGCCCCGAGGTCGCCGAGCTGTGCAAGCTCCTGGAGAACATCTTCCGCTCCGTGAACATCGCCCTGGTGAACGAGCTCGCCATGCTCACCGACCGCATGGCCATCGACGTGTGGGAGGTCGTGGACGCCGCCGCCACCAAGCCCTACGGCTTCATGCGCTTCGAGCCCGGCCCCGGCATGGGCGGCCACTGCCTGCCCGTGGACCCCTTCTACCTGAGCTGGCGCGCCCGCGAGTTCGACATGTCCACCGAGTTCATCGAGCTCGCCGGCAAGATCAACCAGCAGATGCCCTACCACTGCGTCGCCAAGGCCCAGCGCGCGCTCAACGACGTGGGCCTCCCCGTCAAAGGCGCCCGCATCACCGTGCTCGGCGTCGCCTACAAGCCCGGCGTGGGCGACACGCGCGAGTCCCCCGCCCTGAAGATCCTCGAGCTCCTGCGCGAGCTCGGCGCGGAGCTCAGCTACCACGACCCCCACGTGCCCTCCCTGCCCGAGCTCGGCCTGGAGAGCCTCCCGCTCGAGCGGGCCCTCGCCGACGCCGACCTCGCCCTGATCGTCACCGCCCACCCCACCGTCGACCACGAGCTCGTGGCCAGGCGCGCCCGCCTGGTGCTCGACCTGCGCGGCGTCACCCGCCAGGCCGCCAACGCCGCCCCGGGCGCCGTCGTGCGCCTGTGAGCCTCCACGCCGACGATCGCGCTCCCGGCCTGCTGCTCGGCGAGGGCGTGCTGGTGGGGGAGGGCGTTGCGTTCGGCGCTAACGTGGTGGTCCACGACGACGTGCACATCGGCGAGGGCTGTGTCATCGAGGACCACGCCGTGCTCGGCAAGCCTCCCCGCCTGGCCGCCCGCTCCTCCGCCCACGGCCCCGCCGGCTCCCTCGTGCTCGCCCGCGCCGTGAAGGTCTGCGCGGGCGCCGTCCTGCTCGCCGGCGCCGAGGTGGGGGAGGGGGCCATCCTCGGCGACCAGAGCTTTCTGCGCGAGCGCTCCACCATCGGTCCCGCCAGCGTGGTCGGCCGCGGCAGCGTGGTCGACAACGACGTCTCCATCGGCGCTCGCGTGCGCATCCAGACGAACGTCTATCTCACCGCCCACACCGTCGTGGAGGACGACGTGTTCGTGGGCCCCTGCGCCTCCACCACCAACGACAACACCATGGGCCGCCACGGTCCCGACCAACCGCTCCGCGGCGCCCGCCTGCGCCGCGCCTGCCGCATCGGCGCCGCCGCCGTGCTCACCCCCGGCGTGGAGATCGGCGAGGAGGCCTACGTCGCCGCCGGCGCCGTCGTCACCAGGCACGTGCCCGCGCGCGCCGTGGTCATCGGCGTGCCCGCCCGGGTGATCCGCGAAGTGCCCGAGGAGGATCTCTTGGAGCGCTGGCGCTAGCGGGCCGCCGCCACCACCTCCTCCGCCTGTGCCCGCGTGAGCACCGGGCTCATCGGGATCGCCAGATGGGTGCGGGCGGCCTCCTCGGTGCCCGGCAGCTCCAGGCCCGCGCCCCACGCGCGCATCGCGGGCTGGCGGTGCACGGGGGTGCGGTAGTAGGCCTTGTGGCCGATGCCCGCGGCGGCGAGCGATGCCTCCAGGCGGGCGGGTTCGGGGTGGCTGACGACGTACAAGTGCCAGGCGGGCCGGGCGCCGGCGGTGGGGAGGGGCAGGCGCACCAGCTCGCCCAGGCCGGCCGCCTCGTAGTGGGTCGCGGCGGCGCGCCGGCCATCCGACCAGGCGTCGAGGTGGGGGAGCTGCACGCGCAGGATCGCCGCCTGCAGCTCGTCCAGGCGCGAGTTGTAGCCGACTTGCTCGTAGGTGATCTTGTCGTGGGAACCGTGGAAGCGCAGCGTGCGCGCACGCTCGGCGAGCTCGCCATCGGAGGTGGTGACGATGCCGCCGTCCCCGAAGCAGCCGAGGTTCTTGGAGGGGAAGAAGGAGAACGTCGCCGCCCGCCCCAGCGCGCCGGGGCGTCCCGCGGGGCCCACGGAGCCCGCGGCCTGGGCGGCGTCCTCGAGCACCGGCACCCCCAGCGCTTCGATCTCCGCGATCGGCGCGAGGTTGCCGAACAGGTGCACCGCCACCACCGCCTTCGTGCGCGGCGTCAGCGCCGCCTTCACCGTCTCCGCCGTCACGCAGTAGGTCTCGGGGTCGATGTCGCAGAACACGGGCGTCGCCCCCGTGGGGGGTATCGCCTCGGCGGAGGCGTAGAAGGTGAACGACGGCACCACCACCTCGTCCCCCTCGCCCACACCCATCGCGCGCAGGGCGATCGTGATCGCGTCGGTCCCGTTGGCCACGCCGATCCCGTGGGCGGCCCCGCAATATGCGGCGAACTCCGTCTCGAAGGCGCTCACCTCAGGGCCGAGGACGAACCTCCCCGAATCCAGCACCCGCGCAACCGCCGCGCGCAGCTCGTCGTGGAGCTCCTCCAGCGGCGTCGCCGTGTCGAACAGCGCCACAGCCATCAGCCACTCCTCAGCGCGACTTGAGCAGCTCGATGTCCGCCCGCGTCATCAGCCGGATCAGCTCCTCGAAGGACGTCTTCGGCACCCAGCCGAGGTCCCGCTTGGCCTTGCTCGGATCCCCGATCAGGTGATCCACCTCCGCCGGGCGCACGAACGCCGGATCGATCGTCACGTATTTGGCGAAGTCGCCGAGGCCCGCCTCGTCGAAGGCCACCTCGCAGCATTCCCTCACCGAGTGCGCTTTGCCGGTGGCGATCACGTAGTCCTGGGGATCGTCCCGCTGCAGCATCAGCCACATCGCTTCCACGTAGTCCTTCGCATAGCCCCAGTCCCGTTCCGCGTCCAGGTTTCCCAGCCGCAGCTCCCTCTCCAACCCGTGCTTGATCGCCGCCGCGTGCCAGGTGATCTTGCGGGTTACGAACTCGAGGCCCCGGCGAGGCGAGTTGGAGATCACGAGCCGGCCCACGCCCGCGCAGAACACCCCGCTCTCGGTCGCCACGTCGAACGTCCAGTCGTCATCCGCCACCTCCGCCTGGACGATCCGCCTGACCTCCGCGGGGTTCCTGCGCAGGTGCTGACCCTTGGCGCCCACGCGGACGGCCGACGCGAGGTTGAGCTGGTAGTAGGTCCTGCCGGCGCGCTGCTCCACGTACACGGACGAGGGCTGACCCGCCAGGTGGTACATCCAGCAGAGACCCTGCGCCAGCACCGTGCTGTTCGTCTTGATCGAGGCGCCGTTTCCGCGCTTCAGACCATCGCCGGCGTAATAGCCTCGCAGGAAGGCCTGCTGCACCTCGTGGCTCCCGTTGAGGATCACCGGCGGGACCTGCTTGAAGCCGGTTGGTGTGTACAGCTGTTCACGCAGCCACGGACGTGCCCCGGGAGCTCCGGTGAGCGCGAGTTTGCCCACCTCGACGTCCTCGTTCCAGCCTGAGGTGCCCATCCATTCGCGTGAATTGCCCACGAACAGGCTCGACCAGAGCACCGTCATTCGCATACGCAACACGAGGTCGTTGTTGGTGAAGCAGATCGACCCGCCGTTCTTGCTCACATAGCCGTCTGCCGCCATGAGCCCGAGGAACTCCGCCATCTCCTCGGTGGCCACCGTCCAGCCCTCCGGCCGCGGCATCTCCTCGCAGAGCGCCAGCTCGTCGCCCGCCTCCACGTCACGCGCCTCCACCTTCTCGAAGGAGTCATCGAGCATGTTGTGATGCGCGGTGACCTCGACGACGCCCGCCCGCGCCTGGACCGACAGCGGCTCGTGGTCGGCATCGTGCCTGCGACGACGGGTCGCCGTGATCGCGGTGACGGGCGTCCAGTCCTTCCCATCCCAGACCTCGAGAAACGACTTCGGCACGAAGTTCTGCACCGAGCCGCCCTTCCGCAGGAGCGGGACGAGTTCTGGCGCGGTCCTCACCGCGATGACGCCGTCGTCGCGGACCAACATCGGTGTATTCGAAAAAATGGACTCGTGATTGAAAAGTATTCCCGACGTCGCGTGAAGGTCGTAGGACTCGCGGTAATTGACGGTGATGAAGTGCCCGTACACCTTCGCCACGCCATACGGCGAACGGGGGTAAAACGGCGTTTTCTCGGTCTGGGGCACCTCCAGCACCTTGCCGAACATCTCACTGGAGGACGCCTGGTAGAAGCGCGCCCCCGGGCACACTTCGCGCATCGCCTCGAGCATGCGCGTGACGCCCACGCCGGTGAACTCCGCGGTGAGCGTGGGCTGGATCCAGGAGACCGCCACGAAGGACATCGCGGCGAGGTTGTAGATCTCGCTCGGCCGCGCCGCCCGCAGCGCGTCCACCAGCGAGCGCTGGTCCAGCAGGTCGCCCTGATGCAGGGTGATGCGATCGCGCAGGTGCTCGATGCGCTCGAACTTCTCCGTGGAGGCCCGCCGCACCATGCCGTGCACGTCATAGCCCTTCTCCAGCAGCAGCTCCGCCAGGTAGGAGCCGTCCTGGCCGGTGAT
>DATJVV010000150.1:0-2218 GCA_035501635.1 Solirubrobacteraceae bacterium
CCTGCTCAAGCCCATGCTCGCCCGCGGCGAACTGCGCGCCGTGGGCGCCACCACCCTGGACGAGTACACCAAGTACATCGAGAAGGACGCCGCCCTGGAGCGCCGCTTCCAGCCCGTCACCGTCGGCGAGCCCACCGTGGAGGACACCATCGCCATCCTGCGCGGCCTGAAGGAGCGCTACGAGGTCCACCACGGCGTCTCCATCCAGGACAGCGCCCTCATCGCCGCCGCCACCCTCTCAAACCGCTACATCGCCGACCGCTTCCT
The DNA here is from genome assembly GCA_035501635.1 of Solirubrobacteraceae bacterium. GTDB lineage: Bacteria > Actinomycetota > Thermoleophilia > Solirubrobacterales > Solirubrobacteraceae > Palsa-744. Next base: position 268 of record DATJVV010000150.1, read on the forward strand.
GCCCGACAAGGCCATCGACCTGGTGGACGAGGCCGCCTCGAAGATCCGCATCGAGATCGACTCCCTGCCCACCGAGATCGACGAGGTCAAACGCCGGGTCATGCAGCTGAAGATCGAGCTCGAGTCCCTGCGCAAGGAGAAGGACCAGTCCGCCAGGGACCGCCGCGCCGCGATCGAGGCCGAGGTCGCCGAGCTCGAAGCCCGGGAACGGGAGATGACCGCCCAGTGGGAAGCCGAGAAGCAGGCCATCGCCGGCATCTCCGAGACCAAGGAACGCCTCGACGCCGCCCGCGTGGAGATGGAACGCGCCGAACGCGAAGCCGACCTCCAGCGCGCCGCCGAGCTGCGCTACGGCGAGATCCCCGAGCTCGAACGCACGATCGCCGACTACGAATCCCAGGAGCGCGAGCGCGCCGGCGGCGATGGAGCCGGAGGCGACGGAGCGGGCCCCGCGGGCGGGACGGGGGCTCCCCAATTTTTGAAAGAGGAGGTCGACGCCGACGACATCGCCGAGGTGGTCGCCCGCTGGACCGGCATCCCCGTGAGCCGCCTGATGGAGGGCGAAACCGAGAAGCTCGTCCACATGGAGGCCCGCCTGCACGAGCGCGTCGTCGGCCAGGACCCCGCCATCGAGGCGGTCGCCACCGCCCTGCGCCGCTCCCGCGCGGGCCTCCAGGACCCCAACCGCCCGATCGGCTCCTTCCTCTTCCTCGGCCCCACCGGCGTGGGCAAGACCGAGCTCGCCCGCGCCCTCGCCGAGTTCATGTTCGACTCCCAGGAGGCCATGGTCCGCCTGGACATGTCCGAGTACATGGAGAAGCACACCGTCTCTCGCCTCGTCGGCGCCCCGCCCGGCTACATCGGCTACGAGGAGGGCGGCCAGCTCACCGAGGCCGTCCGCCGGCGCCCCTACTCCGTGGTGCTCCTTGACGAGATCGAGAAGGCCCACCCCGACGTCTTCAACACCCTCCTGCAGGTGATGGACGACGGCCGCCTCACCGACGGCCAGGGCCGCACCGTGGACTTCAAGAACACCGTCCTCATCATGACCTCCAACATCCCGGTGAAAGCCCATGAGGGCCTCGCCGACGGCAGCCACGCCTCCGCCGGCGCCGACGCCCAGCTGCGCACCGAGCTGCTCGACCACTTCAAGCCCGAGTTCATCAACCGCCTCGACGACATCGTCCGCTTCGACCCCCTCACCCGCGAGCAGATCTCAGAGATCGTCGACCTCCAGGTCAGCGCCGTCATCGACCGCGTCGCCGAGCGCGGCGTGGAGGTGTTCCTCACCGACCCCGCCAAGACCCTTCTCGGCGACATGGGCTACGACCCCACCTACGGCGCCCGCCCCCTGCGCCGCGTGATCCAGAAGCAGCTCACCGACCGCCTCGCCCTGGCGCTGTTGCAGGGCGAGCTGCGCGAAGGCGACGCTGTCACCGTGGACGTGCGGGACGGGGAGCTGGCGCTGGAGAAGGCCCGGAGCCTGGACGAATAGCCGGTAGAAGCGATCCGGAGCGGATGCGACGATGGCTTGAACTCGCGGGGCGAGAGATCGCGTGTCGCGCCTGATGCAGCTGGGCGAGAGCCGTGAACCTGCGCCCCTTCCACAGATATCGGAGGAAGCAATCACATGTCCACATTGACCACTCGGCGCGGCCTGGCTGTGCTCGTGACGCTCGGCGCGCTGCTCGTCGCCACGCTCGCTCTCGCGTCGCAGGCGCAGGCCGGGACGTTGTACGCGTGCTACAAGAAGAAGTCGGGCGCCGTCCGCATCGTCTCGCGCTCTGCGAAATGCAAGAAGGGCGAAACGAAGGTGTCATGGGGCACGGCCGGCAAGAACGGAACCAACGGAGCGAACGGAACCAACGGAGCGAACGGCACCAACGGCAAAGACGGCGCGGCCGGCAAAGAAGGATCTGCTGGCAAAGAAGGCAAAGAAGGCAAAGAAGGC
>DATJVV010000151.1:0-2206 GCA_035501635.1 Solirubrobacteraceae bacterium
CTTGGCGGCATCCATCTCCGCGGCGCCGGGCAGTCCCGCCGCGAGCTCCTTCACGTACTCCCCCCTGTAGCCGTCCTCGCCCACCTCCTCCCCCCGCGCCAGCGCCCGGATCGACTCGCCCAGCTTCACGATCTGAGAGCCCGCGTCGTTGACGTAGAACTCCCGCTCCACCTCGTGCCCGTACAGCTCCAGCACCCTCGCCAGCGCGTCCCCGTAGGCGGCGTTCCGCGCGTGCCCCACGTGCATCGGCCCCGTGGGGTTCGCCGAGACGAACTCGATCAGCACCCGTTCGCTTCGCTCCACCCCGCCCCGCGCCCCCAGCTCCGCGCCCGACCGCAGCATCCCCGCCAGCGCCCCCAGGTGCCAGCCGTCCGCCAGGAACAGGTTCAGGAAGCCCGGCCCCGCCACCTCGAAGCGCCGAAGGCTCTCCCCCAGCGCCCCCGCCAGCTGCGCCCCCAGCGCCTCCGCCACCTCCCGCGGCCTGCCGCCCAGCACCGGCGCCAGCACCAGCGCCGCGTTGGTGGAGTAGTCACCGAAGTCCGCCCGGGGAGGCCGCTCCAGCGTGATAGCGTCGGTGCCACCCAGCCTGGAGGCGCCGGCTGGCTTCGCCTCCGTCCCCCCACCGGCCGCCCCGGCGGCGGCGAGCGCGGCGGCTCCCCGCAGGACGGCCTCCCGCAGCGCCCCCAGGGGGCTCAGCGCTTCTTCGATCCGCACCTCACTCACAGATTGGGATACTAACTTCGTGAACGACCAAGACCCCGGCGCGGAGCGCCACATAAACATCCACCTCTCGCCCGAGATCATGGGCGGCGTGTACGCGAACTTCGCCAACGTGAGCCACTCCGACTACGAGTTCACGGTCACCTTCGCCCGCGTCGACCACGAGGTCGAGTCCGAGGAGGTCCCCGGCGTGGTGGTCTCCCGCGTGAACATCTCCCCCCGCTTCATGCGCGAGCTCATCGACGCCATGGAGGACAACTACTCCAAGTGGCGAACCCGCGAGGGGATCAAGAACCTTCCCGAGTACGGCGGCGCCGAGGCGGGTGAGGAAGAAGGGGAATAGCGGGAGCTTGTCCGGGGACGCCGCATCGCCAAGCGCAATCCAACGGTAGATGAAGGTCGCCGTCATCTCCGATATCCATGGCAACCGCCAGGCCTTCGAGGCGGTGCTCGAGGCCGTGGCCGCCTCCGAGGCCGCCGAGCTGTGGTGCCTGGGCGACCTCGTGGGCTACGGCGCCGACCCCGACGCCTGCGTGGCCCTCGCCGCCGAGCACGCCGCCGTGTGCCTCGCCGGCAACCACGACCTCGCGGTCACCGGAGAGGTGTCCGTGGAGGATTTCTCCCGCGGCGCCTCCATCGCCGTGCAGTGGACCCGCGAGGTGCTATCCCCCGAGCACATGCGGTTTCTGCGCGCCCTGCGCCCCGAGGGCCAGGAGGGCCAGGTGGGCCTCTACCACGCGAGCCCCCGCGACCCCGTGTGGGAGTACGTCCTCTCCGCGCTCCTCGCCGAGCTCTGCCTGGACCGCCAGCCCCATCGCCTGTGCCTCATCGGCCACTCCCACGTGCCCCTCTCCTTCGTGCGCCGCCCCGGCGAGCTCGCCACCGGCGAACCCCGCCGCGAGGGCGCCCAGCTGGATCTCTCCGCCGGCGACTGGCTGCTGAACCCCGGCAGCGTGGGCCAGCCCCGCGACGGCGACCCCCGCGCCTCCTGGATGCTCCTGGACCTCGAGCGCCTCACCGCCTCCTACCTGCGCACCGACTACGACATCGCCGGCGCCGCCGGCGCCATCCGCGCCGCCCGCCTACCGGACTCCCTCGCCGAGCGCCTGGAGTACGGTCAGTGACCATGTCCTCCAGCCCGCGTCCCCTGCGCCCCCTCCTCGCCCTGCTGCTCGGCGCCGCCCTCGCGCTCCTGGTGCTCGCCTGCGGCGGCTCCACCAAGGGCCTCATCCCCACCGCCAACGCCGGCCCCCTGCAGGGCGACTTCGAAGCAGTCGCCCAGGCCGCCGAGAACGCGGGCGGCGACTGCTCCGCCACCAAAGCCGCCATCGAAAAAACCGAGCGCGACTTCGCCGCCCTGCCCGCCTCGGTTGACGCCGGCCTGCATGCCAAGCTCAGCGAGGGCATCGCCAACCTGCGCGAACGCGCCCTCGCCATCTGCGCCCAGCCGCTCGGCCTCACCGCCACCGCCACCACCCCCACCGTC
>DATJVV010000152.1:0-8062 GCA_035501635.1 Solirubrobacteraceae bacterium
TGGTGCATCGAAGTCGCCATGCGCATGGCCCCCGACGATCCCCTCGCCTGGGACGCGGCGATCGTCGCCGACGCCGCCTTCTCGCGCTACCTGCGCGAGGCCTCCGACTATGCCGGTGGCAGGCTCGCGCTCAGCGAAGCCTGACCGCCGAAAAGCTCAGTCGTCCTCGCCCACTCGGGTGATCACGATGCGGTCCTCCTCCACCGTCACCTCGACCGCCCGGTGCCCCGCCCAGTGCTCGGCGTAGATCGGGTTGTCCTGGATCGCCGGATCCAACCACAGCCCATAGCCCTCCTCGCCGTGGTCGAAGGTTCCCTCCAGGGGTCCCGAGTTGCGTGCCGCGCCCCGCCGGCGGCCTCCCCGCCGTCCCCGTCGCCGCGCCCGCGGCCGCTCCTCGTCCTCCTCGGACTCCCGCGCCTGCTCGCGCCCGGCCCGCAGCTCGGCGGCCTCCAGCTCGGCTGCCTCGAGCTCGGCGGCGATCAGCGCGTCGTCCTCGGCACGCAGGTCCACTTCGTCCTGGTAGTCCGTCGCCACCGCGCTCTCCTCTCCCTCGTCACCCACCAGCTCGTTCTGGCGCTTGAACTGCTCGATGTCTCGCACGCTCACGTCCAGCTGATGGGCCACCCACGCGTCGGTGCGCCCCTGGCGCACCCAGCTGCGGATCTGGTTGAGGTGTGGGCGAAGCGATTTGCGAGCCACGACGGTCCGGGAGACTAGCGCATACGCCCCGGCCCCACGATTACGCTCGTTGCGGACATCCGCCCACGAGATTCGACCCCCGCGTTCGCGTCCGACCGCACCGCCGACTATGCTTGCTCAAGCCTGGGCGGCTTTCGCCTCCCCGCGCGTGCTGGTCGGCCATCGAGGAAGGGTGCGCAGCGATGCTGGTGCTAACACGCAAGTCCAATCAAAGCATCATGATCGGGGACGACATCGAGGTGTCGGTGCTGTCAGTCATGGGCGACAAGGTGCGCATCGGCATTCGCGCCCCCCAGGACATCCCCGTGTTCCGCACCGAGATCTACCTCGAGATCCAGCGCGACGGCCCCCATGCCGACTCGTCCGACGTGGCCGAGCGGGCGTCAGGCGAGAGCTAACCAAGCAACAGGTAGAGCGTCCAGAACATCGCCACCGTCACCCCTGCCGCGGTGGCGATCAGGGCGAGCACCAGCAGCACGAACCGCACCGACCCCTGCCGATGCCGGCGGTCGAGCGCCCGCTTGAACGCCCGCTGCTCGGTGGTCCGCCGCAACGACTCCCGCCGGTGGCGGTCCACCGAGATCTCCCGTACAAACGCCTGCTCCAACTCGGCGAGGCTCTGCCGCATCTTCATGACAGCGTCCTTCTCGCTAGCCCACCGGGGCGCTCGTCTCGGCCTCCTCGTAGACCTTCACGAAGCGCAGGTAGTTCTCGGCCACCTTGCGGGCGCCGGCGGAGCGCTCGATCTTGCCGTCCACGTAGGCTTTGAGGGGATCCCACCAGATCGAGCGGCCGATGGCGAAGCCCACGAAGCCCTCCACGGGAGCGGCCTGACGCAGCCAGTGGTCCACCTTGGCGTCGTCGGCGCCCCGGCCGAGCACCACGCACACCACGCCGTCCCGTCCGCCCGTGCGGGCCTGGGCGGCGAGCATCTCGCAGTCGGCGCGCTCGTCCACGCCCTCGATCTTCCATACATCCACCTCGACGCCCGCATCCTGGATCTCGGCGATCGCCCGGCGCATCAGCTCGGGACGGAGCTCCGCGTCATAGCGGGCGGTGTCCCCGTCCACCGCCGCCAGCTGGTCCTCCTCGGCGGGCACCAGCAGCTCGAACAGGAACCTCCGCTCGCGCGCCGCAAGCCAGTCCGAGAGGGTCTTGAGCTTGCTCAGCTGCTCGCTGTTAGCGCCGGCGTCGCCGTCGGGGTTGTAGCGCACGAGCACCTTCGTGAAATCCGGGTCGAACTTCTCGATGTGCGCCCCGAACTCCTCGCCGTACTGGAAGTCGAACGTCTTCTGGCCCGAGCGCTCCGCGGGCATCGCCAGCCTCAGGCCCTGCCGGCGGGTCTCCTCGGGCACGGTTGAGCCAAACTGCTCGTCCACGAGCACGCCCGTGAGAGCGGGGTCCGCGCCCGCCGCGACGGCCTGGCTGAGGCCCTCGAAGATCAGGTGCTTGGCGTCGGCGATCATCGCCGTCTGTTCGCCGTCGGGTTCGCCCTCGATGCCGAAGAACTTCGTTTGAAAGGAGCCCCGATGGTCGAAGGCGAGGATGTAGAGCTTCTTGTCATAGCCTGGTGTCATGGCCTGAGTATCCCAGAGCGGCGCCTGCGGCGGGCCCAGCTCGGGCGGTTCTTAGAATGAGACGACGATGCCTCCCGCCGGGGACCTCTTCGTGGTGTGCAAGCAGTGCGGGTCGCAGGTCAGCCCGTACATCACCGAGTGCCCGTACTGCGGCCATCGCCTGCGCCAGCGCGCCCCCAAGCTGCCGCGCGTCAAGCGCCGCCGAGGCGTACTGGGCAGGTTCGTCCCGCGCCCGGCTTTCGCGCGCTCCCCCTCTGCCGTGGGCTCCCCCCGGCGCCGGCGCTTCTCGCGCCAGGCCCACCACCCCCGCGGCGAGTCCCGCCCCGTGGCCACCATCGCCCTGGTCGCCGCCGGCTGCGCTGGCTGGGTGGTCGTCTCGGGCGGTTACGTGAGCTTCACCCGTCTGGCGATCGTGGGTCCCCCGCGGGGAGACTGGTGGAAGCTCCTCTCGAGCCCGTTCGCATACCGCAACGGCCTGTACGCCTTCGCGGCCCTGCTGGCCACGGCCCTGTTCGGCTGGCTGCTCGAGCGCCGCCGGGGCCCGGTGGTGGTGGCGGCGGTGTTCCTCGGCGGCGCGGTCACGGGCGCTCTCGCCGCCCTGGCGCTGTACGAGGTGCCGATCGTCAGCGGCGCCAACGCCGGAGCTCTGGCGCTGCTGTGCGCCTGGGCGATCCCCGACCTGCAGGCGCTGCGCCGGGGCTACTACTACGAGGGCGATCTGCTCGGCGCGGGCGCGATCGCGGCGGTGCTGCTGGTGCTGCCCTACGCCCGTCCCGAAGCGAGCTGGCTGGCCGGAGTGGTGGGCGCCATCCTGGGCCTGGTGGTCGGCACGGGCCTTCACCTGGTCGATCCCCCCGAGCTGTAGATTGATCCGCGCAGCCCAAGCCACCGCGAGAACCGCTGCCCAAACACCGCGAGAACAGGAGCAGTCACGATGGAGATCCGCTTCCTCGGTCACGCCGCCTTCGAGCTCAGCGACGGCTCGACCTCGGTGCTGATCGACCCCTTCCTCACCGGCAACCCCAAGGCCGCCGTGGCCGCCGAGGAGCTCTCGCCGCAGGCGCTCCTGCTCAGCCACGGCCACGCCGATCACTTCGGCGACACCGTTTCCATCGCCAAGCGCACGGGCTGCGAGGTGGTGGCCATCGTGGAGATCGCCAACGAGCTCACCGCCGCGGGCGTGGAGAACGTCCACGACCCCAACCTCGGCGGCACCATCTCCTTCGACTGGGGCTCGGTGAAGCTGGTTCCCGCGTGGCACACCTCCACCACCCCGGGCGGCACGGTCAACACGCCCGCGGGCCTGATCGTGAAGATGGGCGGCAGGACCGTCTACCACCTCGGGGACACGTCCCTGTTCTCGGACCTGCAGCTGAACGCCGCGAGCGCCGGCGGCGTGGACGTGGCGCTGGTGTGCATCGGCGGCCACTACACGATGGACCGTCACGACGCCGTCCGGGCCGCCCGGCTGATCGGCGCCAAGCAGGTGATCCCCTGCCACTACAACACCTTCCCGCCGATCGAGACCGACGTCCAGGCTTTCAGGGCCGACGTGGAGTCCGCGGGCCTGGGGGAGGTCGTGGTGCTCGCCCCGGGGGAGTCACACACGCCATGACGATGACCAACGCCGTGGTCCTGATCGAGGCCGAGCGCGACGCCCTCTCCACGCTCGGCGGCGCCCTGGCGGACATCGAGGGCGTGGCGGAGGCCTACTCGGTGACCGGCGAGTGGGACTTCGTGGCGATCGTGCGCGTTGCCGACCACGAGCAGCTCGCCGACGTGGTCACCGGCGAGATCGGCGCCCTGCCGGGGGTCTCGCGCACGCAGACGATGGTGGCCTTCGCCGCATACTCGCGCCACGATCTCGAAGCCCTCTTCTCGCTCGGCGAGTAGGCCGGCCTCCCGCCTCCCAGCTGGTCCGCGCGATCGATGGCGTCCATCCCCCTGAAGCCCCAGTACGGCCCCAGCCTCGGACGGCTGCTGGCGCCGCGCTGGCGGCGCGCCTCGCGGCCGGTGCGCCTGCTGGCGCTGGTCCTCGGCGCGGCATTCGTGGCGCTGGCTCTCGCGGCGGTGCTCTCCTTCGAGAACGCCGAGTACTCTCACGGGGGCCCCGCTCCGTTCAGCTTCGGCTACCGCGACCTCTACCGGGCACCGTCCCCCGCCGGGGCCTACGTGCAGGTGCGGCGCCCCGCAAGCGGCCCCCCGGTGGACTCCTTCACCGTCTACCCCCTGCATCTGCCCGCCTACGCGGGCTCGCCGAACGCGGTCCTGCCCGTCTACGCCGACGCCTACATCGCCGCCCTGCGCCGCCGCACCGGCTCCTTCCGGCTGTTGGGCGAGGGCAAGACCCGCGTGAACACCGTTCCCGGCTACGACGTCCTGTACACCGCGCGCGTGCGTGGCCGCACGATGTATGGCCGCGACGTCCTGCTGCTGCCCGAGCGCTCCCGTCCGCGCGACGGGGTGATCATCTCGATGCTCTCCCTGCCGGGCGCCGACCCTTCGGTGGACTCGCCGCTGCTGGTGGGCACCACGGGCGTGCTGGAACTGCCGGTCGAGACCTTCACGATCCACTAGTCCGGTCATGCGCGCCCGAGGGCGAGGCGGGAAACACGGCCAGCCGGGCCCGCAAGGCGGGCTCGCGCGGGGAGGGGACTGGACACGGACGAGCTAAAGTGATCTAGTGTTGTATAACAGTGGGAAAGGAGGGGTCTATGAGCTTCAATGTTCGGGTGCTTCTCGTCGTGATCGCCACCGGCACCTGCATTGCCATGCTCGCCTTCGCCCTCATGGCGCAGGCGCTGATCCACGCGGGCTTCGCCTCCCAGCGCCTCACGGCGCCCGCCGCGGGTCTCGGCGTGACATGCCTGACGGTCTGCGCGTTCGCGCTGGCCTCCGCCCCGAGTGCTCTCGGGGCGGACACCACGAGCGCGAGCATCGCGGTGTCCCTCTCGCCGGACCGCCCCGGCGCGCGCGCGGCGCTGACGGTGACCATCGACTACGGCGGCGGCGAACTCGGAGTGCCGAGCCCCGTGCGCCGGTCGGTCCTGCGGATGCCCGCGGGCCTGTCCCTGGACATCCCCAAACTGCGCAGCTGCTCCGCCGCTCGCCTGCGCGCTCGCGGTGCGGCGGGGTGCTCCAGCCAGTCGCTGCTGGGCCGGGGCCAGGCACTGGCGGAGGTGCACGCGGGCTCGCAGCGGATCACCGAGCACGCCACCCTGTGGGCGTTCCTCGGGCCCCTCACCGGGAGCCTGGAACCGAGCTTTCAGATCCTCGCCCAGGGCTACACGCCGATCGACGAGCGCAAGGTGCTCACCGGCACGGTCGAAGGCGACGATCCTCCCTACGGCGAACGGCTCGCACTTCCGATTCCCCCGATTCCCTCGCTGCCCTACGAGCCCGACGCATCGATCGTCACCTTCTCGCTCACGATCGGCGCGTTCGTGGACGGCCGCGCGCCGATCAGCCGGGTGCTCGTGCCCAGCGTCTGTCCGTCCGGGGGCTTTCCCTTCGCCGGCGAATTCCAGTACGCCGACGGCTCGAAGAGCAGCGCGTACACGAGTGTGCCATGTCCATGATGTATGAGGGCCCCGCCGCGGTCGTGGGCGGGGCGCGGAAAACGAAACGGAAGGTTGGAGAGAGATGATCGGCAAGACTTCGAGATCGGGGCGCCGCGGGATGGGAGCGGGGCTGCTCGCGCTCGCGGCGCTCACGCCGGCGGGCGCCTGCGTTGCCGCCCCGCTGTCCGCGGCTCCCGCCCACGCGGCGCGCACGCTGGCGCTGAACGAGAGCGGCAGCCTGCATCTGCTCAGCAAGCACGGCTTCACCCTCAACGAGCAGGGCTCCGCCGCGGGGGCCGTGAGCGGCCCGATCGCGGTACGGCTGACGATCGTCTCCACCAACCAGGTGACCGCGAACATGACCCTCCATCCCAGCGGCGGCTCGATCTCCGGACACGCCTCCGCCAGCTACCACCGGGGCAGCAGCGAGGCGACCTTCTCGGGGACGATGTCGCTCACCGGCGGTGGCGGGCGCTACGCGCACGCCCGGGGCGCGGGTCTGAGGTTCAGCGGCACCATCCAGCGCTCGAACAACGCCATCACGGTGCACGTGAGCGGCACGGCGTCCTACTGAGAGAGACGCTCCGGTGCTCGAGCTGCGGGAGCTCACCAAGCACTACCCGGCGGTCGGCGGCGAGCCGGTACGTGCCGTCGACGGGGTGTCCCTGGAGGTGGCGCCCGGGGAGATGGTGGCGCTGTATGGGCCGAGCGGCTCGGGCAAGACCACGCTGCTGCTGATGGTGGCCACGCTGATGGAGCCCACCTCCGGGCGAGTGCTGATCGGCGGGCGCGACGTGTCCTCCCTGTCCGAGCGCGAGGCCTCCCGCTTCCGGCTCACCGAACTGGGGTTCATCCGCCAGAACTTCGACCTGATGCCCGGGGTGAGCGCCCTGGACAACGCGGTGCTCAAGCTGCTTGCCAGCAAACGCTGGCGGGAGGCGCGGCGGGAGATCGCCCCGCTGCTGGAGCGCCTTGGCCTCGGCGAGCGGGTGGGCCACCGCGCGGAGACCCTCTCGATGGGCGAGCGCCAGCGGGTGATGATCGCCCGGGCCCTCTCCACCCAGCCGCGCCTGCTGCTCGCGGACGAGCCCACCGGCAGCCTGGACACGCAGCGCAGTCGCGAAGTGCTCGAGCTGCTGCGCGAGCTCTGCCGCGAGCGGGGCGTGGCGGTGGTGCTGGTGAGCCACGACGGCATGGCCGCCCACTACGCCGACCGGGTGTACGCGCTGCGCGACGGCCACCTCAGCGTGCACGAGGTGGAGCCCACGCCGCTGCTGAGCGCCGCCGGCGAGCCGGGCTGAGGCCGGGGGCGGGCGGGTGCGGGCGGGCAACGTCCTCCATCTCTACCGCGTGCGCCTGCGCGCGCGGCTGCCGCAGGAGCTGTTCGCGCTGGCGGGCATCGCCGCCGGCGTGGCGCTGCTGTTCGCCGCGGAGGTCTCCAGCTCGAGCCTGCAGGCCTCGGTGTCGGAGCTCTCGCGGGGGATCGTGGGCGGGGCCTCCCTGCAGATGGTGGCGCGCGATCAGCGGGGCTTTCCCGAGAGCGCCCTCGCGCGGGTGCGGCGCATCCCGGGGGTGAGGGTGGCGGCGCCGCTGCTGGAAGTGGGGGCCAACGCGATCGGCCCCCGCGGCAGCGCCTCGATCCAGCTGATCGGCGCCGACGAAAGCCTCTCGGCGCTCGGTGGCAGGCTCGTGCGCGACACCCAGCTGGCGCCCTTCGGGGGCATCGGCGCGGTGGTGCTGCCCGCTCCTCTGGCGCGCCACCTGGGCGTGACGAGGTTCGGCCAGGAACTGACCCTGCAGCTGGCCGGGCGCACGGCGACGGCGCCGCTGTACGCGCAGCTCTCCGAACGCAGGATCGGCGGCCTGGCGAGCGCTCCGGTGGCGATCGCGCCGCTGTTCTTCGTCCAGGAAATGGCGGGCGCGGGCGCGCGCGTGAGCCGCATCCTCGTGCGGCCGGCGCCGGGCCGCCAGGCGAGCGTCAGGGCGGCCCTCACGCGCCTGGCGGCCGGCCACGTCAACGTTGAGAGCACCACCTATGAGGAACGCCTCTTCGCCCAGGCGGCCACCGCCAGCAACCGCTCGAGCGAGCTGTTCGCCGCGATCAGCGCCCTGGTGGGCTTCCTGTTCGCGTTCAACGCCATGCTCCTCACGGTGCCCCAGCGCCGGCGCCTGGTGGTGGAGCTGCGCCGCGACGGCTACGCCCCCGGGGCGGTGATCGCGGTGCTG
>DATJVV010000153.1:0-3101 GCA_035501635.1 Solirubrobacteraceae bacterium
TACCTGGAAGCGTTCGCTCCCGATCTCAGATGCGGGGTGATGCAGAGCGAACTGCCCCAGGCCGCGCCGGGCTCGGAAGGCCCCGATCTTCCGGCGGGAGAGAGCGTGGAAGAACGGGTCAGCAACCTCTACCTGTGGCGCGAAGGCCAGGGCTACACGCTGATCACCGACGTCAAGCCCGCCAACTCCGGCGAACGCCAGTCAGACGTGGTGGACGGCGTCTCCGGCGACTGCGGGCACGTGATCTTCGAAAGCGGCTACCGCTTCCTCGGCGCGCCGGCTGGATCGCTCTACGAATGGAGCGAAACCGCGCCCGGCCAGGGCACCCTCGCCCTCGCCTCGATCCTGCCCGACGGCAGGCCCGCGCAGGGCGCCGGCGCCGAAGGCAGCGCGGTCACGCCCGTGGTGGGCGGCGAAAAAGGCTCAGATCTGCACGAGCTGTCGAGCGACGGTTCCCAGGTGGTGTTCACCGCGACGGTGCCCGAAGGCGAAGCGAGCGCCGAAGAGGTGTTCGCGCGCTTCCTCGCGCCGGCGCCCAAGCAGGCCGGTGAACGAACCACCGTCGAGGTCTCCGCCGCCCAGACAGGCCCGCCCCATCTCGACACCGGCGCCAAGTTCCAGGCGGCCTCCGCGAGCGGTGAACGCGTCTTCTTCACCGCCAACTACGGACTCACGACATCCTCGAGCGGCGGCACCGACGCCGCAACCAGGTGCGAAGCCACCGGCGGCGGCTGCGACCTCTATGTCTACGAACGCAAGGCCGGCGCAACGTCTGGCACGCTCAAAGACCTCTCGGTCGATGTCGAATCGGTCACGGGAGACACAGAAGGGGCGAGTGTGCAGAGCATGCTCGGCCTCTCCGAAGATGGATCGGTCATCTACTTCGCCACCGCGGGGCAGCTCGTGAAAGAACAGGGCAACAGCGAGGCCGCGAACGTGAGCGGCAAAGAAGCCAACGTGTACGCCGAGAGGATCGAAGGAGCAAAGGTCGGCTCGCCGGAATACGTGGCCACGATCTACAAACTGGAGACGGGCACCAACGGGGCGGGCCATCAGGAAGAAGCGCTCGACGCGCTCGCCGGCCCGCTGGGGATGCACTACACGGCCTCGCGCGTCTCGCGCACCGGCGAATATCTGCTGTTCGCCACCCGCCACAGGGTGCGGGAATACGACGGCGTGGAATACGAAAACCTCGACCGCAAGCTGGGCACGCCCGACTTCGAGAGCTACGAGTATCGCCTGGCCCCGCCGTCCTCGCCCACGCCCGGCGCCTCGGTGTGCGTGACCTGCGAACCGGATCGCGCCGTGCGCCCGCTCGCGGCCTCCGGCCCGCCGCAGGGGCCCTCCGGCGCCTACCAGGTCAACCACCTCGGCTATCTCACGCGCACGCTCGGCGCCGCGGGCGAGGTGTTCTTCAACGGCATCGACCCGCTCACGGGGGCGGCGAACAACACGGTCAACGTGTACGAATGGCGCCCCGACGGGTGGAGCCTGCCCGAAGGGCTCGCGAGGTGCGAAAGCGCCAACGGCTGCGTGGGCCTGCTCGACAGCGGCGCCGACAGCCACGCCTCCTACTTCGCCGACGCAAGCGAAGACGGCGGGGACGTGTACATCACCACTCAGCAGGCGCTGGTGGCCCAGGACCGGGACGGGCTGCGCGACGTCTACGACGTGCGCATCGGCGGCGGCGTGCCGGCGCCCGTCGTCTCCCCTCGCTGCACGGGGGAAGCCTGCCAGGGCGCGGGCGGCAACGGTCAAACCCCTACGGGGAACTTCGCCAGTGAATCGGGCGCCGCGGGCAACCTCTCCCCCACGTCCACCCCCGGCTCGGGCGGCGGGGGCGTGGCGGCGTTCAACGTCCACTCGTTGAGCGTCAGGCGCACGGTCAGGGGCACGAAGGTCGCGGTGGGGGTCCTGGCGCCGGGCGCCGGGCGCGTCGCGATCGCCGGCGCGGGGCTGCGCGGCATCAGCCGGGCGGTGTCCAGGGCGGGCGTGTACCGGCTCACGGTGGCCCTGACCGGCAGGGAGCGGCGCGTGCTCGCGCGCAGACGCCACGTGCGCGTGCGGCTGCGGGTGGCCTTCACGGCGCGCGGCGGCCACGCCTCGGCCGCGGCGGTCTACGTGACGTTCCTGCGGCGCTGAGCGCTACGCCGGCTCGTTGGCCAGCGAGCGCCACAGATAGCGGCACGCGAGCGTGCGATGGGGCCGCCAGGGGGCGGCGATCTGCTCCATCGCCGGCGGGTCGGGCAGGCCGGGAAGCTCATAGGCGCGCTCGATCGCGCGGCGGACGCCGAGGTCGCCCACGGGCAGCACGTCGGGACGGCCGAGGTGGAACATCAGGAACATGTGGGCGGTCCACACGCCAAGGCCCTTCACGGCCACGAGCTCGGCGATCACGGCCTCGTCGTCAAGCGCGTCCATGCGCGCCAGCTCCAGCTCGCCCGAGAGGACGTGCTCGGCCAGAGATCTGAGGTAGGCGACCTTCGCGCGGGAGAGGCCGGCGGCGGCGCGGAGCTCTTCGGGCTCCTGGGCGAGCAGCCGCTCGGGGGTGGGCGGGCGGCCGTCGAAGCGCTCGAGCAGGCGGTTGTAGATCGAGCGGGCGGCGCTCACCGAGAGCTGCTGGCCGACGATCGCGCGCAGCAGCGCGCCGTAGTGGTCGTCAGGGTCCGGCCTGCCCTCCCGCGGGTCGGGCAGCCTGCCCACGGCGGCGATCACCTCCGCGAGCACGGGATCCGCGCGGCGCAGATGGGCTAGGCCGCGGGGCACGCGCGCGCTAGAGCGAGGCGAGCGCCTCGGCGCCGATCGGCTCGCCGTCGAGGGCGCCCAAAGCGCGCTCCAGCGACATGCGGATGCAGGTGAAGCTGGGGGTGTCGCGGATCGTGTAGCGGGAGGCCTCGGTGGTGCGCAGACGCTGCACGAGGTCCAGGAACGTGCCGGGGTCGTCGGTGTCGAAGGCCACCACGAACTCCTGGTCGTCGAGGCCGAAGCAGTAGGCGGTGTGGTTGTCCACGCCGGGGTATTCGCGGCCCACCTGGATGTGGCCCTGCATGATCCGCCAGCGCTCCTCGCCGGGCAGGGCGTACCACTCGCGGGACTTCACG
>DATJVV010000154.1:0-4402 GCA_035501635.1 Solirubrobacteraceae bacterium
TCCAGCTGGCGGAGATCGCCGCGCAGCATCCGCGCCATGCGCGAGGCCGCGTGCGGCGGGCAGTCCCAGAACAGCACCGCTTCGCCGCTGTCGATCTCCACCACCTCGATGTGGTCCACCCGCTCGGTGTCCGCCAGCAGCGCCGGCGTGAGCCCGCCCCGGGTGACGATCAGCCGGTAGGCCCGGTCGGCCCTCATGGCTGGGCCTCCACCGCGCGTGCCTGGGCCGTGCCCACCTCTGCCGCCGCCGCCTCCACCATCCGCGTCATCTCCGCGAGGCAGTCCCTTCCCTGGCGCACCTCGCCGTCCAGCACGAGGGCCGGCACCTCGCGCACGCCGAGCTCGCGCGCCGCGGCGGTCTCCTGCGCCAACCGCTTGGCCACAGAGCGCTGCTCAGCCGCTCGCAGGACGGCCTTGGGGTGCATCTCGCAGGCGGCGGCCGCGATCAACACGTTGTCGCGCTCCCCGAGGGAGCGTCCGCCCGCGAAGGCCTGGCGGAAGGCGGCCTGGGCGAAGGGCACCGCCCGGCCGATCGCCTTCGCGTATGTGGCCACCCGCATCGCCGGCTCGCTGTCGAAGGGGAAGGGCTCGGGCCAGCGCAGCGCCTGCAGCCCCAGCGACGCCGCCCGCCGCGCCACGTCCTCGCGCACGCCCGCGCGCGGGGCCCATGAATCTTTGGCCAGCTCCCGTGCCAGCACCGGCTGCCAGGGCACCGGCCCGACTCCCGCCTGCAGGATCTGCTCGGCGACCAGGTACGCGTAAGGGCTTCCCAGATCGAAGTAGAAGGCGGAGTCGGCGTGTGACGCCACGAACGGCTGCCTCAGCCGTGGATCAGCCAGCCGTCGGCGGCGCGTCCCGCTTCCATCACTGCCTCCGAGAGCGTGGGGTGGCCGTGGATGGTGCGCGCCAGCTCGGGATAGCCGCCCTCCAGCAGGCGCACGTTCACGAGCTCCTGGATCAGCTCGGTGGCGCGCGAGCCGACGATGTGCCCGCCCAGCAGCTCGCCGTAGCGGCGCTCTCCCACCACCTTCACGAGGCCCGTGCGGTCGCCGTAGACGGTGCCGCCGCCAACCGCCCCGTAGGGCACCTTGCCCACCACCACGTCGTGGCCCTGCTCGCGCGCCTGCTCCTCGGTGAGGCCGAAGGAGCCCACGTTGGGCGTGCAGAACGTCGCCCGGGGGATGTCCACGTAGGGGATCGGGTGGGTGGGGAGCCCCGCGGCGTCCTCCACCGCGACGATGCCCTCGTCGGAGGCCTTGTGCGCGAGCGCCGGCCCCGCCACCAGGTCGCCGATCGCGTACACCCCAGGCGCGCTCGTGCGCAGCGCCCCGTCCACCCGCACCAGCCCCCGCTCGTCGAGCGCCACCCCGGCGGCGTCGAGTCCCAGCGCCCGCACGTCCGGGCCGCGGCCGGCGGCGATCACCAGGTAGTCGACCTCCGTGCTCTCCCCGCCGTAGGCGAAGCTCACGTCGCTTCCGGACGCCCGCACCGACTCGATCGGCGTGCCCGTGCGCACCGCGATCCCCTGGCGCTTGAGGCCCCGCTCCACCAGCCGCGAGATGTCCGCGTCCTCGGCCGGCAGCACCCGCTCCAGCGCCTCCAGCAGCAGCACCTCGCTGCCCAGGCGCGCGAAGCCCGAGGCGATCTCCGCCCCCGAGGCCCCCGCGCCCACCACCGCCAGACGCTCGGGCAGCTCCGTCAGCGCCCACGCCTCCTCGGTGCCGAGCACCCGCCCGCCGAGCTCCACGCCCGGGATCGTCCGGGGCACCGAGCCCCCCGCGAGGATCACGGTGGCGGCGCTCAGCTCCCGCTCGCCCACCCGCACGCCCACGCCGCCGCCCGTGCTGCCGTTGCCCGTCCCCCCCGACGGCGTCAGCGCGGCCTCCCCCTCGATCAGCTCGACGGCGTTCTTCTTGAACAGCCCCCCCACGCCGGAGGTGAGGGTGGACACCACCTTCGCGCGCCGTTCCTGAACCGCCGCGTAGTCGACCTTGACGCCTTCCACCTTCAGGCCGAAGTCGCCCGCCTCCCGGATCTCGCTCAGCAGGTCCGCGCAGCGCAGCACGGCCTTGGCGGGGATGCAGGCGTAGTTCAGGCAGCGCCCGCCCACCCTGTCCTTCTCCACCACCGCCGTCCTCATGCCCAGCTGCGCGGCCCGGATCGCGGCCACGTAGCCGCCGGGCCCGGAGCCGATCACGATGCAGTCGAAGGCCGTCTCAGCCATGTCGCGCTGAGCCTATCGATCCCCCGCGCCCGATTGCAGCCGGCCCATCACCGATATCAGCTTCCAGAACAGCCACCCCGCCAGCACGATCGAGAGCAGGCACACGCCGGCCGCCAGCAGCGTCGAGGCCACCACCAGCGCCAGCGAGGTCACCACGATCTGAAACGCCAGCAGCGCCTCGAAGCCGAGCACCGCCCAGTAGCGCCGCCGGTACATGCCCCACGCCAGCAGCGCGAGGATCGCGGCGATGAAGATCCCGCCGCTCAGCGAGCCGCCGTGGCTGCTCAACCCGTGGATCGTGAGCGCTCCCACGATCACCGCCACCGCCAGGATCCCCGACACCGCCACCGCCACCAGCAGCGCCGCCGGGCGCTCGTCCTCGCCCAGCGGTCGCAGCCGCGCGCGCGCCTCCTCCTCGCGCGCCGCCGAGCGCGAGCTCTCGCCGTCCGCGCCCGCCACCGCTCAGCCCGCCACGCTCGCCGTGCCCGCGCCGAGCGCCGCCCGCAGCTCCCGCGCGGCCCCCTCGGGATCGCTCGCCTCCGCGATCGTCCGCAGCACGCACACCCGCGTGGCGCCCGCATCGATCACCTCTCCCACGTTGCCCGCGTCCAGCCCGCCGATCGCGAAGAACGCCACGCCCGCGTGCGCCGCCGCGTGGCGCACCAGCTCAACTCCCACCGCCGCCCGTCCCGGCTTGGTGGGCGTGGCGTGCACGGGCCCCACCCCGATGTAGTCCGGCGCCCCCGGGTCGCCCTCCCGCGCGAGCCGCGAGGCCGCGTCGATCTCGCCGGGCGCATGCGTGGAGAGGCCCACCAGCACCTCCGGGCCCACGATCTCCCGGGCCCCCGCCACCGGCATGTCCTCCTGGCCCACGTGCACCCCGTCGGCCCCCGCCTCCCGCGCCACCCAGGGGTCGTCGTTGAGCACGAACAGCGCTCCCGCGCTCGCGCACAGCTCGCGCGCCTCCCGCGCGAGCGCGAGCAGCCGCTCGCCCGACGCATCCTTCTCGCGCAGTTGCACCACGTCCACCCCGCCCGCGATCGCCCCGGGCAGCACCTCCCCGAGCGTCCGCCCGCCGGGCCTGCCGTCGCACACCAGGTACAGCCGCGCGCCCTCCAGTCGCGCGCGGCGCTCGGCGAGCTGCTCCCCGGGGGCCATCCACGCAGTCTCGCACGCGGACGCGGACCGGCTCGCACCCCGGACGCGGACTAGCATCAATCCATGGGCCCGAGTGGCGAAACGTGCGACGTGGCGATCGTGGGCGGCGGCATCGTGGGCCTAGCCTGCGCCTGGCGGGCCCGCCGGGCGGGGCTGTCGGTGACGGTGCTCGAGCGCGAGCGCCTCGGCGGGGGCGCGTCGCACGTGGCCGCGGGCATGCTCGCGCCGGTGGCCGAGGTGGAGTTCGGCGCGGCGGGCCGGCGCCTGCTGGAGCTCGGCCTGCGCTCGGGCGCCCTGTGGCCGCGCTTCGCGGAGGAGCTGGGGGAGGCCGGCGGCCTCGACGTCGGCCTGCGACGCACCGGCACGCTGGTGGTCGCCCGCGACGAGGACGAGGCCGCCGAGCTCGAGCGCCAGCTGGCCTTCCGCGAGTCCCTCGGCCTCGTCGCGCGCCGCCTGCGCGCCAGCGCCGCGCGCGAGCTCGAGCCGGCGCTCGCCCCCACCGTGCGCCTGGCGATGGCCGCCCCCGACGATCACTGCGTCGACCCCCGCCGGGCGCTGGCCGCGCTGCGCATCGCCTGCGAGCGCGCGGGTGTGCTCCTGCGCGAGCACACGCCGGTGGCGGCGTTCGCGCTCGAGCAGGCCCGCACCCGGGTGCGCGGCGTGCGTCTGGCCGATGGCGATCGCCTGCTCGCCGGCCGCGTGGTGCTCGCGGCGGGCGCCTGGAGCGCTCAGATCGAGGGCCTGCCCGAGTCCGCGCGGGTGGCCGTGCGGCCCGTGAAGGGACAGATCCTGCGCCTGCGCGACCCCGCCGGGCCGGGTCTGCTTCAGCGGGTGCTGCGCTTTCAGGGCGGCTACCTCGTGCCCCGCGGCGACGGCCGCTACGTGCTCGGGGCCACCGTGGAGGAGCGCGGCTTCGAGCTCGCTCCCACGGCCGGCGGCGTGTACGAGCTGCTGCGCCAGGCCACCGAGCTGGTGCCCGGCGTCGAGGAGCTCCAGATCGAGGAGCTCTCCGTGGGCCTGC
>DATJVV010000155.1:0-6058 GCA_035501635.1 Solirubrobacteraceae bacterium
ATCGCGCTGGCGGGCACGTATGTGTGGCCATGCCAGGCGCGATCCGGGTACCAGGCGATCTCGTCGGGCTCTCCGAGGTCGGCCCCGTCCGCGTCCAGCGCCAGGCACGCCGCCAGGAACTCGCCGCTCAGGCGCTCGGCCCAACGCCCATAGGGCAGGGTCTCCTGGGGCGGCTCGGCGGCGAAGCGCGGCAGGAAGCGTTCCTCCGGTCCCATTCTCCGGCAGCCTATCCCGCGTGCCGCAACATCGCCGCCGCGTGCTCGGGGGCGACGATGTTCAGGTTCACGCCCGTGGAGAGCTCGAGGCCCGCCAGGTGGGTGAGGCGGGGGGCGATGTCGATGCGCCAGCAGAATCGCTCGGCGCCTCTGGGAGCGGTGCGCACCCACATGTTCAGCGGCGGGCTGGAGCCCAGTACGCGGGCGAGCCGCCGCAGGCCCTCGTGGAGCAGGCTGGCCCCCGTCTCGTCGGCGTGGAAGTGGGGGTTGGGCCGGCGGGGGGCGAGCATCAGCTGCATTGGCAGCCGTGAGGCGTAGGGCGCCAGCAACACGGCCTCGTCGTCGATCGCCACGATTCGCTCGTCGCGACGCACCTCCTCGGCGATCAGATCCTCGAGCAGGTCGTGGCCCATCGTGCGGGTGGCGTGCGCGTTGGCCCGCTCCCGCTCCCGAGCCACCTCCGCGGGCACGAAGTCCAGCGCGTAGAGCTGGGCGTGGGTGTGGGGCAGCGAGGCGCCCGCCTCCCGGCGCTCGTTGACGATCAGCTGCACGTAGGCGCTGTCCGCGTGGGCCGCCATGCGCGCCCGCCAGGCCGCCACCGCCGCCAGCGCCTGATCTCGCGGAAGCTCCGCCAGCGAGAGCACCGACTGGGGGCCGTTGACGATCACCTCGTGGGCGCCCACAGCGGGCATCGAGGCGAAGAGCTCCGATTCGGCCTCCGCCGCCCTCTGTCCGTGCGCGGGCTCCAGGGCGGGATAGAGGTTGGGCACCACCCGGACGATCCAGCCGGGCGTGTCCGGCGCGCCGCCGCCGGGGCGCACGGCGTAGAGCTCGGGGGGTGTGCGGTCCTCGTGGCCCTCCGCGAACGGATCGGTGGTGGGATCGATGGGCTCGGGGGGATCGCAGCGGGGCTCGCCGCCCGGTCGCCGGGAGCGCTCGCCGGCCACGATGGTGCGGTGGCCGCTCAGGGGGTCGATGCGGATCTCGGGCATCTCGCTGCGAGGCGGAGCTCAGCCGGTGAGGGCGTAGCGGCGGATGTCACGTTCGAGCTTGGCGAGGCTCGGATAGGGGCCCTGGTGGATGTACTGGGCTCCGGCGCGGTCGTGGAAGACGGTGACGGGCGTGAACGAGGAGTCGGTGACCGTCAGCCCGAGCGAGCCGCTGGGGTCGTAGTAGCTGGGGTAGCTCACCGGGAAGGGCGCCAGGAAGGCGTGCGCGTCCCGCGTGCTGGTATCCGCGGAGTCGATGCCCAGAAAGGCCACCTGGCGGCCGAGGTCGGTGGAGGCCCGCTGGAAGATGGCGCGCTCGCTCTGGCAGGGAACGCACCAGGAGGCCCACTTGTCGATCACCAGTGGATAGCCTCGCAGGCCCGCCAGACGGGCGTGCAGCGCGCGCCGGCCGCCGGTGAGGATGGTGTTGCCCTCGCCGTGGAGAGCCGCGAGAGGGGGCGGGGACCCGGCCAGCCGCGCTCGCACCTGGGCGGCGGTGAGCGGGGGGAGGCCCTGTTCGGATGTGGAGGAGCCCGAGGAGGCCAGCTCGACGAGGCCGATGGCGAGCACCGCCGCCATCGCGAGTCCCGCGAGGGCCGCGAGCAGCCGGCCGGAAGCCTTGCGGGTCATGGCGATAAGAGTGGCATATGGGTGCGCCCCTTCAAACCGGCCGCCCGGTGCTATATGCTGCAAGCACGTCAGAGTCGGATCGCTCTGAGCATCCGGCTGTGTTCGCCGGCCTTTGGCCGGCGGTATTCCGAGTTCCGCCGAAGACACTTCCTGCGGCGGCTCCGTCTCGAGTCCAGAGCCCTTATGGCCGAGTCCACTTCAGTGGCCCTCGCGGCCGCGCCCATTCCCACATCCGCCGAGATCGCACGCGCGGAGAAGTTCGTGCGCGATCGGTTCCTGCACGAGGGCGAGGACGCGGAGGTTGCCCTCGCGGCGGGCTCGCCGCGGCGCCGGGCCCTGGATCGGGCGCTGGCCGAGATAGACGCGGGCGAGAAGCACCCCTCGACGGCTTGGCGCAGGGAGTTCTCGCTGCTGATCGGCCTCGAGCGGCTGCTCTCCGAGGACGAGCCCAAGCTGGCGGACGGCACCGTGCTCTCGGCCCATCAGGTGGATGCTCTCTCGGGCACCCTCACGGCCCTGCTGGCGGAGGCGCAACGGGCGGTCGAAAACGGAAACGGCGCCAGCGCCGCCTCACCCGAGCTGCTCGCCTCCGCCGCCATCCTCGGCCCCGAGGAGGTGTCCTCCGCGGAGGGGTCGCCGCCCGATGGGGAGGGCTCGGGCGAGGCGCGGGATGGATCCGAGGGGGAGGAGAACGGAGCATCCGCGGACGAGGACGCCTACGAGGAGGAGCCGGAGGAGGACGAGGAAGAGGACGAGGAGGACGAGGAGGACGAGGAGCTGGGGCCCGTGCGGCGGGCGGCTCCGGAGGAGGACGACGAGGACGAGGAGGAGGACGACGACGAGGACCTGCTGGAAGAAGACGACGGCGAGTTGAACGACGCCGGCGAGCTGGCCGGGGAGCTCGGCGGGGAGGGAGAGGAGGAGCCCAGGGATTGGGAGGAAGAGGAGGAGGATGGGGATGGCGGGCTGCTCGGAGAGCAGCCCGAGGACCCCAACGCGGCCAAGCGCTTCTGGTTCGAGCACGCCACAGGGGCCGGCAAGACGGTGGCGGCGCTGGGCTTCGTGGAGGGGTCGCGCACGGGGGGCGTGCTGATCCTCACGCACAGGCGAAACCTCGTGGACCAGTTCCACGGGGAGCTGCGGGAGCGGGGGTACTCGACACGCATCTCGCGGCCGCTGCTCAAGGGGGAGGACTCGGTGAAGGGTCCGGTGACGGTGGAGACCTACCAGTGGTTCGTGCGCAACGCGGGCAAGATCTCGAGCGCGTACACGATCGTGATCTGCGACGAGGCGCACACGGCGCTGGGGGAGAAGACGAGCGCGGCGATCCGGGCGTGGACGGGGCCGATCTTCATCGGCATGACCGCCACGGGGGCGCTGATCGCGCGGCACGTCACCGACCTGTTCCCCACCCAGACCTCCCGTTTCGACCTCGCGCAGGCGGCGCGGCGGGGGGTGATCGCGCCGTTGCGGTGCGTGCGGATCTTGCCGGGGGTGGGGGTGCGGACGATCGCCAAGGTGCCGCTGCGACGGGGAGAGGTGGACACGGAGTTCGACCAGGAGGAGCTCGCCGAGCTGCTGGACCAGCAGCCCTTCAACATGGCGGCCGCGAACCTCTACAAGACGCGCTTCAACGGGGTTCCCGGTGTTGTGTACGCGGCGGGGGTGCAGCACGCGTACAACCTCGCGGAGGCGTTCCGTGCGGAAGGCATCAAGGCGCAGGCGGTGTCGGGTGAGACCCCCAAGCGCCAGCTCGCGGAGATCCTGGCGCGCTACGAGCGGGGGGCGATCGATGTGCTGGTGAACGCCCAGCTGCTCGCGGAGGGCTGGAACAGCCCGCGGGCCACCGTGTGCGTGCACCTGGCGCCCACGGCGTCCAAACGCATTTACCAGCAGCGGGTGGGCCGGGTGACGCGGCGGCATCCGGGCAAGGAGGCGGGGCTGGTGGTGGACTTCGTGCACCCGGCCACCAAGAACGACGATCCGGTGGTGACGTTGCATTCGCTGCTGGACCGGGACGTGTACCGCGGGGGAGCAATCGTGGTGGGGCCGGTGCGGCGGGGGCGAGGACGGCGGATGCGGGTGGAGCGGCGGGTGCTGCCGGTGTGCGCGGAGGAGGAGCGGCGCTTTCAGGTCTTCGAGCGGGAGCTGTGGCGGATCGCGGTGGAGAACCTGGACTACGGGGAGCAGCACGTGTGGGCGGCGCTGGCGGGGGCGCGGGTGACGGTGGCGGGCTGGCGGCGGGCGCGGGCGATGCTGCACTTCGACCGGGGGGGAGAGTTCAAGAGCCGCTTCCTGATCACGGCGGTGCAGCGCAACAAGAACGCCCAGCTGCGGCTGCGGGCGCTGTCGGACATCGCCGCGCTGCGGGACCCGGAGGCGTTCGACACGGCGGTGGACATCATCGGGGGCTGGCCCCGGGAGGAGCGGCGGGAGGCCTCCAAGGTGATGCTGCGGGCGCTGGTGGAGCGGCGGATCGGGCGGCGTGACCAGGCCAACGCGTGGATCTGGCGGCTGGCCGGCTACACCCGGGAGGTGCACGAGGAGTACGCGGTGCAGCGCTGGCCGGAGACCAAGCGGCTGCTGGGCCTGCTCGTGAACTCCTCCGGCGGTGCCCATGCGCGAAACGCCCGGCGCCTGATCCATGCGGCGCGCAAGCAGGATCGCCGCCTGGCGGCCGCGCTGCTGGCGGCGGCGCTGGCCCACACGCCCGAGGCGGAGGAGGCGTTGCGGGGGGCGCGCACGCGCATGGCGCGCAAGCCCCAGGCACTGGCACGGGAGCTCTCGCGGAACTTCCCCAAGCGGCGGGCGCGCAACCGGCGGCGGCGCAAGGGGGCGGCGAAGACCGCCGGGCGACAGAAGGCGGGCGCCTCCGCTGGAGCCGGCGGGCCGGCGGGCGATGCCACGGCGCCGCGGAGCGCCGCGTAGGGTTCGGTTTCTGTTAGGTAGAACAGCCGTCCGATTGGTCCCGGCGGGCTTCAGGGTGGCGGGAGGGGGGCCGAGCCGAGGGGTGTGCGACCGCTCTCGCTCATCTCGCTGGGTCTCCTTGGAGGCATGATGCTCACGGGCGGTGGAGTGGCCGCGGGTGCCGGCTTCGATCACGTGGGCCGGCCCGGTCGTGGACTGCCCCAGACGAGCGTGTCAGCGCAGGGGGACGTCGGGGGTGGAGCCGCTGGCGGGGGCTCGAGCTCGGTGGCAAGCGCTTCGGTTGGCGTGCCCAACATCTCCGTCGGGGGAGCGCCCGTGGCGAGCGCGCCGCCCGGCATCTCCGGGGAAGCACGGGAAGGCGGCGAACTCGTGGCCTCGCCGGGAACCTGGAGTGGCGGGGAGCCGATGGAATACGTCTATCGCTGGCTGAGCTGCGATGCCGAAGGGGGGTGCGTGAGCGCGGGCGGGCCCACCTACCTGTTGCGTGCGCGCGACGTGGGGAACGCGGTGAAGCTGGAGGTGACGGCCAGCAACGACGCGGGCTCGGCAAGCGAAAGCTCGGACGCCACCGCACCCGTGCTTCCGCGGGCGGGTGGCGGGGCGGTGGCCTGGGGTGAAGACTTCCACGGTCAGTTGGGCACCCTCTATCGAGATCTGCTCGAGGAAAGGCCGGTGCCCGTGGAGGGCCAGCGGGACATCACCCAGATCGCCGCCGGCGGATCCTTCAGCGTGAACCTCCTGGAAGGTGGCGCGGTGAGCGCCTCGGGAGCCGGCCGCTACGGCTCGATCGGGGATGGCGGACGCAAAGCGTCCTGGGAACAGGGCGTGAGCCATGTGTCGGTGGCGAATGTCACCGGCGTGAGACAGGTGGCGGCGGCCGGCGAGCATGCGTTGGCGCTGCTCGGGAACGGCACGGTGGAGGCGTGGGGCAACAACGCCTACGGCACTCTCGGCAACGGCACCGGAGGCTTCGAAAAGGAAACCGGCGAAAACCAGCTCACGCCGAAAGTGGTGAGTGGGCTCAGAGGGTTGCACGTGAGCGCGGTGGCGGCGGGCGGAGGCTCAGACTATGCGGTGCTCGAAGACGGCCGGGTGATGGCCTGGGGACATGACAACGGGGGGCAGTTGGGGGTTGGCTGGCCCGTGGAATGTTTCAAACGTGGCAGCTGCGAACCGCAGGCGGAAACGGTGGCTCAGTGCACGGAACACCACACGTGCGGGCCGCGGGTGGAGAACCCCGAACACAAGTGCTTCACCGAAACCGGCTGGGAACTGTGTGGCAAGATCCCGAGGCTC
>DATJVV010000156.1:0-3905 GCA_035501635.1 Solirubrobacteraceae bacterium
GGGTGCGCGCTGGCGAGTCTGTACTGATCGTGGACCGGGGCACGCCGGTCGCGCGGTTGGAGTCCGCGATCAGTGCTTCTCCCGACGCTGAGGGAAGGATCGCACGGCTGGAGCGCGTCGGAGCGGTCAGGGCGGCTCGCAAGCCGCTCTTGACGGAGCTGCTGGATACGAGCCCGCCGAGCCCGCGGGAGGCGGCAAGCGCTGTCGCGGCGCTGATCGAGGAGAGGCGCGAGGGCCGTTGAGGTTCTGGGACAGCTCGGCGATCGTGCCGCTGATTGTCGCCGAGGCCAGCACGGAGGAGTTGGTGGCGAGCACCGTGCAGGACCCGGTCATGTGCGTATGGTGGGCGACTGAGGTGGAGTGTACGTCCGCCCTCTCCAAGCAGGAGCGGGAAGGAGCGTTGACGGATGTGGCGATCACGACCGCGCTCGAGCGACTGGATCGTCTCGCCGAAGCTTGGAACGAGGTGCAACCGACTGCGGCCCTACGTGGCATCGCACGCCGGCTCCTACGAGTACACCCGCTTCGCGCCGTCGACTCACTGCAGCTTGCCGCCGCGATCATCGCCTCGGAGAGACTGCCCGCCTCGCTGAACATCGTGACCCTCGACGAGCGGCTCGCCAGCGCGGCGCGACGTGAGGGCTTCACCGTACAAGCCGTCGATACCGCGAGCTGAGTTGTGCTCGAGGGCCGTGCTCTGAGATTGGCGAGAAGGTGCACCTTCAACTGACACCGTCGGTGTAGCACCTCGGTGCTACTATGCGTTCGTGCCGACACGTTTCGCCCGTATACCCGTCACGAAGGACCGAGCGCTGGCAGAGGCGCTGGACCGAGTGGCGCCTCTCGTGGAGCCCAGGCAACCAGCCGCTTCGCTCGTGCACGACCTTGCGATCCGTGGCGCCGAGGCGATGCTCGCCGAGCGCCAGAAGGACGCCGAGGACATTGAGCGCCTGATCGAGCGCTCCATCTCCACAGATCCCGGGTTCGACGTGGATGTCGCACGACGCATAGACGAGCTCGCCTGGGGTCAATGACATCGGGGGGTATCGCTCCGTTCGGAGGGCGGGTGCTGATTGCCGACACCTCCGCCTGGGTTCGTGCCTCGCACCCGCTGGTCCGAGATTCATGGGTCGCCGCGCTGCGCGGCGGACAGATAGCGACCTGCTCGATTGTGACGCTCGAGCTGCTGTACTCCGCACGTGACGCGCGGGAGTTCAGGATCGTCGAGGCGGATCAGGCCCTTCTGCGTGATGTTCCAGTTCCGGCCTCAACCCAGCGAGCCGCAATTGGAGCATTGCGGGATCTGGCCTCCGATGGGCCCGGACAGCACCGAGTTCCCCTCGCGGACGCGTTGATCGCCGCCACGGCACAGGACGCGGGCCTCGATGTGTTGCACTACGACCACCACTACGATCGCCTCGCACAGGCACTCCACTTCACAAGCGTCTGGATGGCTTCCCCGGGCGCCCTCGAGCAATAGGCAGGCTCCCGACCCGCGCCTGGCGCTGGCGCCCACTTCGACACCCTCCCACGGTGATGTCCGTTTCCGGCCAGACAGCCACAGCCGATCGTGGCATGCTGGCGGAGTGTTGGAGTTCGAGCACTGCTACAGGGTGATCGCCGCGAAGGACGCGCGCTTTGACGGATGGTTCCTCACGGGGGTGACCTCCACGGGCGTGTACTGCCGGCCGAGCTGTCCCGCGCGAACGCCCCTGCGAGGCAACGTGCGCTTCTTCGCCACCGCCGCGGGCGCCCAGGCGGCGGGCTTTCGCGCGTGCAAGCGCTGCCGCCCGGAAGCCTCGCCGGGGTCGCCCGAGTGGGACGTGCGGGGGGACCTGGTGGGACGGGCGATGGGCCTGATCGCCGACGGGGTGGTGGACCGGGAGGGCGTGGGCGGCCTGGCGCGAGCGCTCGGCTTCAGCGAGCGCCACCTGCAGCGCTGCCTCGTGGACTCGCTGGGCGCCGGCCCCCTGGAGCTCGCGCGCGCGCGGCGCGCGCAGATGGCGCAGGTGCTGATCGAACGCACCGATCTGAGCATGGCCGAGGTGGCCCTCTCGGCGGGCTTCTCGAGCGTGCGCCAGTTCAACACCACCATGCGCGAGGTGTTCGCCTCCACGCCCACCCAGCTGCGCGCCCGGCGGCGCTCGCCGGGACAGGCCCGCGAGGAGGGCCTCACCGTGCGCTTGCCGCTGCGCGCGCCCTTTGACGCGCGCGCCATCTTGACGTTCCTGGCCTTCAGGGCGGTGCCGGGCGTGGAGGAGGTGAGCGAGGGCGTCTATCGTCGCGCCCTGCGCCTGCCGCGCGCCGGCGGCGTGGTGGAGCTGGCGCCCGCCGAGGATCACGTGTGCGCCACCCTGTGGCTCGATGACTTGCGCGACTTCGGGGTCGCGCTGAACCGCTGCCGGCGGCTGCTGGATCTCGACGCCGACCCCGCCGCCATCCTCGAATGCCTGGGCGCCGACGGCCTGCTCGGGCCGCTCGTGCGGGCTGCGCCGGGACGGCGGGTGCCGGGCGGCGTGGACGGGTTCGAGCTGGCGGCGAGGGCGCTGCTCGGCCAGCAGGTCTCGGTGGCGGCCGCCCGCACCGCGGCCGCGCGGCTGGCCGCCGAGCACGGCGAGCGCCTGGCGCGTCCGCTGGGGTCCATCACCCACCTGTTCCCCTCGCCCGCCGCCCTCGCCGCGGCCGATCCCGCGAGCTTCCCGCTGCCCGCCAGCCGGGCCCGGGCGCTCGTGGGCCTCGCGCGGGCGATCCACGCGGGCGAGCTCACCCTCGACGGCGCCGCGGAGCGCGCCCGGGTGATGGAGGCGCTGCTGGCGCTGCCCGGCGTGGGCGCGTGGACGGCCGGCTACATCGCGATGCGCCAGCTGCGCGACCCCGACGCGTTCCCCCACGGCGATCTCGGCGTGCGGCGCTCGCTGGCCGCGCTCGGCCGCCACGTGAACGCCCGCGCCATGGCCGAGCTCTCGGAGGCCTGGCGGCCCTATCGCGCCTACGCGGTGATGCACCTGTGGGCCCACGAGAGCCCGGCTCGCCGTGCCCGCCCGGCGAGGCGCGCCGCGCGGCGCGGGCCCGCGGGGCTGCTGGCGGGAGCGGCCGCATGAGCGTGGGCCTCGAGCAGCGAACGGCGCTCTACACCACCATGGCAAGCCCCGTGGGGGTGCTGCGGATCGTGGGCGACGAGCGGTGCCTGTGGAGCGTCTCCATGGACGGCCAGCGCTGGGCGCCCCCCCAGGGCGAATGCTGGCGCGCCGCCAGCGAGCCCTTCGAGCCCACGTGCCGCCAGCTGGAGGAGTACTTCGAGGGGACCCGCCGCGATTTTGACCTGCCGCTGCGGATGGTGGGAACGCCCTTTCAGGTGCGCGTGTGGGAGGCCCTGGCGGAGATCCCGTTCGGGCAGACCCGCTCCTACGGCGAGCTCGCCCGCGCGGTGGGCAGCCCCGGCGCCTCGCGCGCGGTGGGACTCGCCAACGGCCGCAACCCCTTCGCGATCGTGCTTCCCTGCCATCGCGTGATCGGCGCCGACGGCCGCCTCGTGGGCTACGGCGGCGGCCTGCAGCGCAAGGCCTGGCTGCTCGAGCACGAGCGCGACGCCGGGGGGTCTCGATGAGCAAGCTGCGCGTGGTGGTGCTGGGGGCGGGGTTCGGGGGCATGGAGCTGTGCGCCACCCTCTCGCGGGAGCTGGGGGAGGAGGTGGAGGTGAAGCTGATCGACAGAAGCGACTCGTTCGTGTTCGGCTTCTCCAAGCTCGACGTGATGTTCGGGCGCGTAACGCCGCAATCGGTGAGGCTGCCCTACAGCGACTTCGTCAAGCCCGGCGTGAGGGTGCTGCGGGAGACGGTCACCGCGATCGACCCGCAGGCCCGGCGGGTGAGCACGGACGTGGGCGTGCACGAGGCGGACGCGCT
>DATJVV010000157.1:0-3641 GCA_035501635.1 Solirubrobacteraceae bacterium
ACCTCCAGCGCTTCGGCAACCTCGCCGGTGCTCAGGCGGCCGCTTTCGCGCATCGCCGTCATCACGGCGCGGGCCCGGTCGCTGAGTCGAGCATCGAGCGCCCGATCGATGGGCTCCGCCAGGAGACGGAGATGTACGCCACCGGAGGTTTGTCGGTAGATCGGATCGCAGAGGCCAGCGGCACGCATCTCCTCGAACATCCTGCGGATGCCCTCGCCCAGCTCTTGGCCGAATCGGAGATCGGCGCAAACGCGCGCGATGCGGGGGTTGCGTGCGAAGCGGGTGGTCTCGAGGGGGTGACGAAGGTCGGCGAGTCCCGGAAAGCGGCCCGGACTCCAGATCTCGATGCGATCGTCGAAGATCTCGATCCGCACGTGGTCGCCGGCGATGCTGTAGGAACGATGGACGGCGGCGTTCACCAGGCCCTCCAGCCAGACGTCCTGCGGCACCAGGGGCACATTGCCGAAGCGTCCCGTGGCGCTTACGAGCGCGCGGCGGATGGGTTGGAACTGACCGATGAGCTCCTGGGCCTGATGAAGCTGCTTCGGGATCGGCCCTTCGACCCGCACATCCTCGATGAGCTGCTGGCGCGAGCCCGTGCCTCGCTCACGGCCGCGGTAGCGAAGCACACGCACGAATGCCTCCGGCAGGAAGCTCTGGGGATGGCTTGCGAACAGCAGGCATCCCGCGACGGTCAGCGTTTCTGCTGTCGCCAGGCCGCGTGCTCGCAGCAGGCGAATGGGATCTGGAGCCCCAACAGCCTGTGCGTACTCTTCGACAAGGGGCATGTCGAGATCGTGAATTTCGGCGCCTTCGATCGGCTGCGCCTCGTAGGAGGCCTGGCCCTTGTCATAGAGCAACTCCTGGCGCTGGCGAAACGTCAGCCGTCGATTCTCATCCCCCACACGCAGGAAGACGGTGTCGCGCCTATTCGCGTACACGGCCTCGCCGGGCTCCACCTCGATGACGAGAAGATGGTCCTCACGTGCGTTGCTGTTCAGGCAGCGCAGCAACCGCTGCTTCACTCGCAGGGGAGGCTCGCAATGGTCGATGCCCGCCTGCATCAGATCGTTGCGCTTGGCTGGCTCCCCGTCGGTGCCCTCGACGTTGCCATCTCGCAGACCCACCACCACGATGCCGCCGTCGGCGTTGGCCATGCCGATCAGCGCGTCGGCGAGATCGCGGGCCGCGATGCGGGAGGACTTGCGCTCAAACCACTGATCCTCGGGAAGGGTGGCGAGCAGGCGTGCAGCCGCGTCGGGTGGGGCGCTGAGAGCCGATTCGACGAGCGTTATCGTCACGCAACCATTCTACTTATAATTTTTTCAAGTAGATGCAAGTACCCGCCGACCGACTGCGAGGCCGCCGATTCGCGCATGGACAGTCGATCGGCGGGTACCTGCCGATCGGCCCAGATGACGGCAATGGGCGTCGAGCGGGTCTACTTGCAACTGCTTGCAAGCAAGACTTGAAACCCCGCTGACTTCTGCCGGCCCGCAGATCCCGCCGGAGCCGGTCCCAATCGGGTGACAGCCGAAGAGGCTTGCCTCAGGAGCAGTAGGACTCGGCGAGGGCCACCAGCAGGCGCACGCCGTAGCCGGAGGCTCCCTTGGGGGCGTAGCCCCGGCCGAGGTCCCAGGCGGAGCCGGCGATGTCCAGGTGGGCCCAGGGGACGTCGGCGACGAAGTTGGAGAGGAAGGCGCCGCCCACGATGGTGCCGGCCTTGCGGGCTTCGGGGGCGTTGTCGAGGTCGGCGTAGGCGCCCTTGATGAGCTCGTGGTACTCCTCGTGCAGAGGCAGCCGCCAGGCGATCTCCCCGGTGGCGCGGCCGGCGGCGAGGATGCGCTCGGCGAAGTCCTCGTCGTTTGACATGAGGCCCGCGTAGGTGGAGCCCAGGGCCACGATCACGGCGCCGGTGAGGGTGGCGAGGTCGATGATGCGCTGCGCCCCCAGCTCCACGGCCCGGCAGAGGCAGTCGGCGAGCACGAGGCGGCCCTCGGCGTCGGTGTTGTTGATCTCGATGGTCCTGCCGTTGGCGGCTGTGACGATGTCGCCGGGCTTCACGGCGCGGCCGTCGGGGAGGTTCTCGGTGGCGCCCACCACGGCGATGACCTTCACGGGGAGCTTCAGGCGGGCGATGGCGGCCATGGCCTGCACCACGGCGGCGCCGCCGGACATGTCGAACTTCATCTCCGACATCTTGGCGCCGGGCTTGATGGAGATGCCGCCGCTGTCGAAGGTGACGGCCTTGCCCACGAAGCCGAGGATGGGAGGCCCGCCCGTGCCGGGCTCGCCCGCTTGCGACTCGTCCGTGCCCGATCCGCCGGCCGGCTGGGAGGGCGGGTCGGGGTCGTAGCGCAGGACGATGAGGGCGGGCTCCTGCGCGGAGCCCTGGGCGACGGCGGCGAAGGCGCCCATGCCCCGGGCCTGGATGTCCGCGCGGCCCTCCACCTGGGCGGTGAGGTCGGGGATGGCGGCGGCGAGCTCGACGGCGTACTCGGCGAGGGCGGTGGGGGTGAGGTCGTTGCCGGGCCGGTTCTGCAGGTCGCGGGCGTCGTTGACGGCGTGGGCCACGGTGGAGGCGCGGGAGACGCATGTCTCCAACCGGCCCTCGTCCTCGCCGGCGGCGGCCTCGCCGCTGCCCCCCTCGGGGCTCCCCGGTTGGCTCTCCGATTGCAAGGGCCCGCGCGCGTGCGCGCGCGCACGCGCGGGCCCCCCGTTTTGAAAGGAAACATCCGGCGCCGCCACGATCAGGCGCTCGAGCTGCTTGGGGGGCTCGGGGTCGGCGGCGCTCGCGCCCGCCGCGCCGCCGGCGGCACCGTCAGCCGCGTCGCCGGCGCCCGTGTGTTGGGTAACGGCGGCTTTGGACTTGTTGCGCTCGTAGCGGTAGTCGGCGAGCACGAACCCCTCCACCAGGGCCTCGGCTACCTCGCTGGAGGCACCGGCGGGTGGCTGGACGGCGAGGGAGCGGCAGGAGAGCTCGAGGGCGCGGGGATGGGCGGCGGCGGCGGCCACGCGGGCGCGCTCGGGGGTGAGGGTCTCGCGGGGACCCATGCCGAGGATGAGCCAGCGCCGGCCCTGGGCGTGGGCGAGAGCCAGCGCCTTGGGTGTGCGCCTGGCCTCGCCTGAGGCGAGCAGCTCGGCGAGCTCGGCGGGGGCGCCGGCGGGGGGAGGCTCGCCCTCGCAGAGACACACCACGAGTGTGTCTGCGTCGGTGTCCTGGGCGGGTTTTGCGGTGGCTTGGACCTGCACTGCCCGGAGCACGATACCCGGCCATCCGGCGCACGGGGCGTGCCCCGCTAGCATTCCCGTTCTCTCGTCGTTCCCTTCCCCACTCAGGAGGTCGCCAGAACATGCCCAAGACCGTGATCATCGGGGCCGCGCGGACCCCCATCGGCAAGATGGGCGGTGGACTGTCCTCGCTGCAGGCCACCGAGCTTGGGGCGAGGGCGATGGAGGCGGCGCTGGAGCGGGCGGACGTGGCTCCCGAGCAGGTGGAGCACGTGGTGATGGGCCAGGTGCTGCAGGCGGGCCAGGGCCAGATTCCCTCGCGGCAGGCGCAGATCAAAGCGGGGATCCCCAAGGAGGTGTCCTCGGAGACGATCAACAAGGTGTGCGCGTCGGGGCTGCGCTCGTGCGTG
>DATJVV010000158.1:0-2209 GCA_035501635.1 Solirubrobacteraceae bacterium
CGTCGACGAGCGCGAACTGGCCCGCGCGGAGACGCTCGGCGACCCCGTGCGGATGGCGCTCGTGGTGGCCGACCTCAGCGCGTGCCGGCTGCGGGTGCAGACCTGGCAGGAACCCGAATGCCGCGAGCGTGAGCTGCTCGAACCGGCGGTGCGCCGCCTGTATGGGGCGGGGCGGCGACGCTTCAAGCGGGTGAGGGCATCCAAGCGCGAACGCGCGGTGGCGATGCACGAGTGGCGAAAACGCGTGAAGGACCTCCGCTACCTCGGCGAAATGCTCCAGCGCCAGCCCTCCCCCCCGCCGTTCGCGCTCGGGCTGCCGGGCGGCGGGCAGGGGCGCAAGGAACGCCCGGATCGCGAGTCGGCGCCGCTGCGCAAGCTCGCCAAGCGAGCAGACGGGCTGGGCGAACTGCTCGGCGAGGAGCACGACCTCGCGGTGCTCGCCACGCGGGTCAGCCGCTCGCACGGAGGCGCAGGTGTCGAACCGCACCTGGGAGGAGGGACCCGCAAGGCACTGCTGAAGGCGATCTCCAAGCGCCGGCGCAAGCTGCAACGGCAGGCGCTGAAGCAGGGCGGGCGCCTGTACGCCACCCCGACCAAGAAGTTCGTGCCCAGCACCGGCAAGGTGTACGCGCGGGCCCACCGCAGGACGCTGCGGCGAGCCGGGAAGTCCCTCAGCTGACCGACAGGATCGTCAGCGAGCGCGTGCCCCGGGGCAGCGCGACCGCGACCTGATCCCCGCTCTCCCGTCCCATCAGCGCCGCGGCGAGCGGCGATTCGGCCGAAACCCGTCCCTCCGAGGGGGCCGCGTCGCGTGAGCTGACGATCCGCCAGGTCTGCTCGCGGCCGTCCTCGTCGCGGACCACCACGGTGGAGCCGAACCCGACCGCGCCGCCCGCGGCGGCGGACTCCTCGACCACCACCGCACTGGCGATCTTGTCCCTCAGCCGCTGGATGCGCGTCTCGAGGTGGGCCTGCTCGTTCTTGGCGTCGTGGTACTCGCTGTTCTCCTTCAGATCGCCCCATTCGCGGGCCGTCTTGATGCGCGCGGCGATCTCGCGGCGGCCATCGCCCTCGAGCTCCGCGAGTTCCGCCTGCAGGGCCTGAAGACCCGCCGCCGTGGTGAGGTTGCCCGGCTCGTTCATGTGGCCCAGACTAGCTGTGCGCCTAGAAGTAGGTGCTCGGGGGAGACGACAGCAGCGCGTAGATCTGCACGAGGGCGCTCTGCACGAGCAACTGGGCCGTGGCCGGGGAACCGGCCACGAACAGGTTGTTCGCGAGGCGCAGGTGGGTCCAGGCGTAGTCCACGTAGGCCTGCGCGATCCGGGCGCCCGGGGGGTCGTGCGTGACCGAGTCGAGATACAGCAGGTTGCGGAAGTAGACAGAGGTGAAGAAGGGGATTTCTTCGCCGAGCAGCTGGGGGGTGAAGTAGGCGAGGGCCGCCTCCGCAGTCTGGCGGGCCTGGTACAGGTATGCCCCCTGGTGGGTCGCTTGGTAGAGCAGCGTCCCGGCACCGATCATGCTGCCCTGGTTGTAGCTCCAGAGCCTCGGTTCGACCAGGCCCCGGCGGTTGACGTGGTCGGCGTAGAGCCCGTCCGGCGTGAGCAGGCAGGTCCGCACCCACGTGTACGCCTTTTCGGCAAAGCGCAGGTATTCGGGGTTGTGGGTCAGCCGGTAGAGCTGGGTCGCCAGCTCCGCCGCGGGGGCCGTGGTGACGGTGTTGCGTTCGTTGTTTTCGGCGAGGTTGGAGAACGGGATGCCCCCCGGACACCCGAGTGCCGGGTCTTCCTGCCAGCCGGCCATCTCGAAGGCCATGATCCCCTCGGCGCTGCCGAGCAGCGGCTGCGCGCGCGTCAGCTCGTACAGCCGCACCAGCTCGAGCGCGACCCAGTCGTTGTCGTCGTAGTACTTTGCGCCGCCCGGGCCGGCGGGGGGTGCCACGGTACCGTCGAACGCCGGGAGGCTGCTCGTGAAGGTGCCTTCCGGGGCGGCCGAGTTGTCGATGTCGAGGTAGTTGTTGAGCCCGGTCAGGCGGGCGTGGAGTTCCCGCGAGAGGTTCACGCCCAGATGCGGGATGAAGGCCATGCTGACGGTGGCGGCAAACGCCTGGGAGAACGGCCACAGGTAGGAGAACGGTTCGCCCAAGTACAGCCCTGAGCCCTTGATGTAGTAAGCCTTCTGCATCGCCTGGAAGCTGACCAGCGCCCGCGCC
>DATJVV010000159.1:0-2575 GCA_035501635.1 Solirubrobacteraceae bacterium
GGCCCAGCCGATCGTGCAGCTGGCCTATGAGAAGTTCCGCCCCCAGCTGGAGATCTCGCCGGGCGCGGGCTCCAACTACATCGCCATCAACAACAAGCGCGGCCCATTCGCCAACGTGAACGTGCGCAGGGCCCTGTGGGCCGCCACCGACCGGGTGGCCCTCGGCAAGGCCCGCGGCGGGGCGCTGGTGTCCAACGTGATGACCCACTTCATCTACCCGGAGATCCCCGGCTTCGAACAGGCCGGCGGATTGAAGGGCCCCCGGGTGGACTACAACGAACACCCCGAAGGCGACATGCAGCTCGCGGAAAGGTACATGCGCCTCGCGGGCTACCCGAGCGGTCACTACAGCGGTAACGCCACCGTGCAGGTGGTGGGCTCCAGCGGCAGCCCCAACTCCGAGATGGCCGAAATCGTCAACCAGACCCTGAAGAACCTCGGCTTCAAGACCAAGTTCAGCCTCGTGGAAGAGTCGGTGATGTACGACCGCTTCTGCGGGGTGCCCGCCGAAGAGATCGACGTCTGCCCCAACGTGGCCTGGGCCGCGGACTTCGGCGACCCCCAGGCGGTGCTCGACGTGACCTTCAACGGCAAGCACATCGAAACCACCGGCAACAACAACTGGGGCCAGGTGGACGACGCCACCGTCAACCGCGGGATGCGGGAAGCCGAACCCATCGTCGGCACCGCCGCGCGCGCCCAGGCGTGGGCGAGCATCGACCGCGAACTGGTGAACATCGCCGCCGCCATCCCCATCTCCTGGGACAAGCAGCCCAACATCGAGGCCAGGGACGTGGCGGGCGTGGGCGACGTGTGGAACGAGGGCGCCTGGGACTACGACTTCACCTCCCTGAAGTGACATGAGCCGCTACATCCTCAGGCGGGTGCTGTGGGGGGTGCTGCTGCTGATCCTCGTCTCGGCGCTCACCTTCCTGCTCTTCCGGGTGCTCCCCACCGGGGACCCCGCCCGCCTGCGCGCGGGCCGCAACGCCAACCCCAAGGTGATCGCCGAGATCCGCGCGAGCCTCGGCCTGAACCGGCCGCTGCTCGACCAGTTCTGGCTGTACATGAAGGGCCTCTTCCTGCACTTCGACCTCGGCTACTCCTTCTACTCGGGCGCCTCCGTGCGCAGCCTCCTGTTCGACCGCCTCCCCGCCACCCTCTCGCTCACGATCGGCGCCGCCGTGATCTGGATGGCCATCGGCCTGCCCATCGGCATCCTCTCGGCCCTGCGCCGGCGCTCGCGCCTGGACCGCGCCTCGATGGGCACCGCCCTGCTGCTGGTGTCCGCCCCCGAATACTGGCTGGGGCTGATCGTGCTCTACCTGTTCGCCGCCGACATCGGTCAGCTGAAGCTGCTCCCCGGCGCCGGCTCCTACGTGGGCCTCACCGCCGACCCGACCAGATGGTTCGCCGCGATGGTGCTGCCCTGGCTGGTGCTCGCCGCGGGCTTCGCCGCCGTGTACGCCCGGCTGATGCGCACCAGCCTGATCGAGACGATGGGCGAGGACTACGTGCGCACCGCCCGCGCCAAGGGCCTGCCCGAGCGCCGGGTGGTGATGCGCCACGGCGTGCGCGCGGCCATCGCCCCCATCCTCACGATCTTCGCCCTCGACGTGGGCGTCCTGCTGGGCGGCGCGGTGCTGGTGGAGACCGTGTTCGACATCCCCGGCATCGGGCGCCTGAACTACGAGGCCATCACCCACGCCGACTTTCCCATCATCCAGGGCACCGTGCTGCTGGCCGCCCTGTTCATCGTGGTGGCCAACATCGCCGTTGACATCGTCTACGCCTACCTCGACCCCCGGGTGCGCTACTCGTGATGCGCCATCAGGGCGGCCTGGGCCGGCCGCTTCACTTCCGCGAGCTCGACCCCTCCGGGGGCGGAGGCGGGGGCGCGCGCGAAGCGCAACCGCTGCTGCGGGTACAGGACCTGCGGGTGTCCTTCCACGGCGAAGCGGGCGCCGTGCAGGCGGTTGACGGCGTCTCCTTCGAGCTGGCCGCCGGCGGCGCCCTGGGCATCGTGGGGGAGTCCGGCTCGGGCAAGTCCGTCACCGCCCTCTCCATCCTCGGCCTCACCCGCAACGCCCCCGGCGCGCGGGTGAGCGGGCGGGTGGAGCTCGAGGGCCGGGAGCTGCTGGGTATGCCCGAGCCCGGACTGCGGGCGATCCGCGGCAACGACGTGGCGATGGTCTTCCAGGACCCCCTCTCCTCCCTGCACCCCCTCTACCGGGTGGGCGCCCAGATCGTGGAGGCCATCCGAGCCCACCGTCCCGTGCCCAAGGCCAGGGCCCGCGCCCGCGCGATCGAGCTGCTGGACCTCGTGGGCATCCCCGAGCCGGCGCGCCGCGTGGACGCCTACCCGCACGAGATCTCAGGCGGCCAGCGCCAGCGCGCGATGATCGCCATGGCCCTCGCCAACGAGCCCAGGCTGCTGCTCGCCGACGAGCCCACCACCGCCCTGGACGTCACCGTCCAGGCCCAGATCCTCGCGCTGCTCGCCCGCCTGCGCCGGGAGCTCTCG
The DNA here is from genome assembly GCA_035501635.1 of Solirubrobacteraceae bacterium. Lineage (GTDB taxonomy): Bacteria > Actinomycetota > Thermoleophilia > Solirubrobacterales > Solirubrobacteraceae > Palsa-744. The sequence goes on from DATJVV010000159.1 coordinate 2,525, forward strand.
ATGGCCCTGGTGTTCGTCACCCACGACCTCGGCGTGGTGGCCGAGGTGGCC
>DATJVV010000160.1:0-2050 GCA_035501635.1 Solirubrobacteraceae bacterium
GGGAGGCCCCGGGGTGGGCGAGGAGGGGGAGCTGGCGTTGGTGCGGGCGGCGGTGGCGGTGGAGCTGGTGCACTCGGCGACGCTCGTGCACGACGACGTGATCGATGGGGCGCAGCTGCGCAGGGGACGGCCCTCGGTGGCGGCGGCGGCGGGGCGCAAGGTGGCGGTGGCCACGGGAGACCTGCTGTTCTCGCGGGCGTTCTCGGAGCTGGCGCGCAACGGTGAGGAAGCTCAGCTGAAGGCTCTCTCGGATGCAAGCTCGGCGCTCGCCGAAGGAGAGTTGCTGCAGCGTGAAGACGCCTATGCGGCGCACGTGGAGGTGGCGCGGTATCTCAGGCGTTGTGAGCTCAAGACGGCGGCGCTGTTCGAGGCGGCCTGCCGGCTGGGGGCGCTGGTGGCGGCGGACGCCTCGCGGGTGCTGGCGGACGCGCTGGGGGGGTTCGCGCGGCGCATCGGCCTGGCCTTCCAGCTGCTGGACGACGTGCTGGACGTGTCAGGGCCGGTGGAGCGCACGGGCAAGGCACGGGGCACGGACCTGCTGGACGGCACGGTTACGCTGCCGTTGATTCTCGCTCGGGAACGGGACCCCGAGCCGGGGGCCTTCGACCTCGCGGCGCTGCGGGGGCCCGCCGAGGCGGAGGCGCTGTGCGAGCGGATCGCCGCCACGGGGGCGCTCGTTGAGGCGCGCGAACGGGCGCTGGCGCTGGTGGCGCGGGCGAAGGGGGAGCTGCCGGCGGCGCTGCCCGCGGGCCGGGGGGCGCTGCTTGACCTGGTGGCGGACGCGGTGGTGGAGCGCTACCGCTAGTGAGGCCAGCGGCGGGCGCCGGGAGAAGGCCGCGCCTAGAAGTCGGCGGGGGTGATGAGATCGGCGTTGAGAGCGCGCACGAAGAACTCGATCTCGTCGGTCATGTTCGCGTGGGTGATCTGGCGCAGGTCGCCGAGCAGCTCGCCGGTGGCGCGGTCGAGCTCGTCGTCCAGGCGCTCCACGACGGACTGCTCGAAGACGCCTTCGCGACAGGCCTCGCACTCGGGGCAGCGGAGCATGATGCGCCAGTGGCGATCGCCCTCTTCGGACCAGTCCAGGGGGTAGACGAGCTCGCCGGAGCAGTTGAAGCAGACGTGCAGGGCCTGGGGCTCGCAGGACGGCGGGGAGGCGGGAGGGGAGGCCGGGGAGGGCGTGGGGGGCGTGGGGGGCGGCTCGGGAAGGGGTTGTGAGGAGGAGTCGGGCACGGGGGTGATGGGGTTGGCCTGGATCGAGCGGTAGTCGCGGTAGACGATCTCCACGTGCTTGCCGTCGGGCAGTTGAACGCGATGGCGGATGTGTGGAGTGGCGTCGGACATGGGGTGGTTACGCTCATGCATCGACCTTCCGGGGGCCCGCCTTTAGGGTGTTTTGCCGCGAGCCGGGGACGGAGATGTGCCGAGGTGGGGCGGCGGGCGGTGATAGCGTCAAATTGCCATGGCCACCGCGATTCGCTCGATCGGCCACGAGGATCGCCTGACGCTCGTGGATCACCTGGAAGAGCTGCGGGCGCGGATCGTCGTGTGCCTGCTGGCGCTGGGGGTGGCGTTCGGGATCTGCTTCTGGCAGAACGACGCGCTGCTGAAGATCGTGAACAAGCCGCTGGCGGCGGAGACCCAGAAGCAGGTGCGGGAGGGCCGCGGGCCGCTGGGGCAGACGGCGCTGGCACAGCAGGGGGTGCTGGCGGTGGCGGGGGAGGTGCAGGGCATGGCGGCGGAGCTCGCCAACCCCCACAGCGGCCTGCCGGCGGCCACGCGGGCGGCCCTGGCGGCGCAGATTCCCAAGCTGCGGGCGGACGTGGCGAAGATCCCGCGGACGCCCGAAGGCAACAAGCCGGTGACGCTGGGCATCGGGGAGCCGTTCACGGCGACGCTGGGTGTGACGCTGCTGTTCGCGCTGGTGTTCTCGCTGCCGGTGATCCTGTACGAGATCTACGGCTTCGTGCTGCCGGCGTTCAGCCCCAGTGAGAGACGGATCGCGCTGCCGCTGCTGCTGGCGATCCCGTGCCTGTTCTCGATCGGGGTGCTG
>DATJVV010000161.1:0-5955 GCA_035501635.1 Solirubrobacteraceae bacterium
GGTGCTCGAGCTGGTGGGCCTGGCCGAGCAGGCGGACACCCGCATCAGGCGCCTCTCGGGAGGCCAGCTGCGCCGCCTTGACTTCGGGCTGGCCCTGGTGGGGGATCCCGAGCTGATCTTCCTCGACGAGCCCACCACCGGCTTCGACCCCGAGGCCCGCCGCGGGGCCTGGGAGACCGTGCGCAGCCTGCGGGCCCTCGGCAAGACCATCCTGCTCACCACCCACTACCTCGACGAGGCCCAGGCGCTCGCCGACCGGGTGGCGATCCTCAAGGAGGGCCGCATACTGGCGCTGGGAGCCCCCCGGGAGCTCGGCGCGGGGGCGGCGCGCTACCGGGTGGCCTACCGGGACGGGGCGGGCCGGCAGGTTGAGCGCGACACCGAGGACCCCACCTCGCTCCTGCACGAGCTCACCGGCGAGGCCCTCGCGCGGGGCGAGCGCCTGGGCGAGCTCACCGTGGGCAGACCGAGCCTCGAGGACGTCTACCTGGAGCTCACCGCCGATGGCTGAGGCCACGCGCCTGGCCTGGCGCCAGTACCGGCTGGAGCGGCGCATGTTCTGGCGCAACCCCAGCGCCGCCTTCTTCAACTTCCTGCTCCCCCTCGCCTTCCTGGTGGGCGGGGGCGTCATCCTGCGCGGCAACCAGCATCAGCTGAACAGGCTGGTGCCCGCCATCGCGGGCATGAGCGTGATGTCCACCACCTTCACCGCCCTGGCCTACAACATCGTGTTCCTGCGCGAGCGCGGCGTGCTCAAGCGCATCCACGGCTCCCCCCTGCCCGGCGGCTCCTACTTCGGCGGCGTGGCCGGGGGCGCCGTCACCAACACCGCCCTGCAGCTCGCCATCGTGATCCTCGCCGGCCGCCTCTTCTTCGGCATCGGCTGGCCCAAGGAGTGGGGGGAGCTGGTGGTGTTCGTGCTCGTGGGCGTAATCTGCCTCGCCGCCCTGGGCGTGGCCTTCGCGCACGCCATCCCCAACTTCGAGTCCACCGCCGCCTACGTCAACGCGGTGTTCCTGCCGGTGGTGTTCGTGTCCTTCTTCGTCTTCGACAGCGAAAGCGCCCCCGAATTCCTGCGCACCGTCGCCGACGCCCTCCCCCTGAAGCCCCTCATCGACGGCCTCTCCGGAGCCCTCGTCACGGGCGCGTCCCTGTCGAGCAACATCGACGAGCTCGCGGTGATCGCTTTGTGGGGCGTGCTCGGTGTGTGGCTGGCCGTGCGCGGCTTCACCTGGGAGCAGCGCCGTGGGTAGCGAAGCGCCCCCGCGCGCCTTCACGCTCGCGCAGAGCATCTTCGCCACCACCGAGGAGGGCCTGTTCGAGCCCACCCGGCACGCTCGCGGGCCCTGGGACCCCAACGCCCTGCACGGGGGCGCCCCCGCGGCGCTGATCGGCCGGGCCCTCCAGCGCACCGGCCCCGGCGAGCAGCTGCCGGTGGCCCAGATGCGCGTGGAGTTCCTGCGACCCATCCCCTTCGCTCCCCTCTCCCTCACCACCGACATCCTGCGCCGGGGCCGCCGTGTGCAGGAGCTGGGGGCGTGGTTGCACGCCGGCGAGGAGCTCATCTGCCGAGCCCAGGCCCTGCGCATCCAGCCGATCCCCGCCGGCCTGCCCGGCGCCGGCCCCGAGCCGGCTCCGCCGCTGGCGGGGCCCGAGCAGGGACAGTCGGTGGAGTTCGCCCTCAACGGACAGATCGTGGACAGCTTCGCGGTCACCGCCATGGAGATGCGCTGGCTGGACACCCCCTGGGCGCTTGGCCCGGGACGGGTGTGGATGCGCATGCGCCGCCCCCTCGTGCCCGGCGAGCAGCCAAGCCCGCTGGTGCGCCTGCTGGCCACCGCCGACTTCCCCAACGGTGTCAGCGCGGAGCTGCCCTTCGACCGCTACCTGTTCATCAACGCCGACCTCTCCGTGCACCTCTGGCGCGAGCCCGTCGGCGAGTGGATCGGCCTGGACGCCCGCACCTACCTGCCCGCGGGCGGCATGGGCACCAGCGAAAGCGTCATCCACGACCAACACGGCCCCGTGGGCCGGGGCTTTCAGGCGCTGGTGGTCCAGCCCCGCTAGGGGTGCCCGGCGGGAACCGTGCGAGCGACTTCCCGGGCGGAGAGAGCGGCGAAGCCATATCGAAGCCGTATAGGGTGGAAACACATGGCTACGGTGGCGGCACGCGGCCTGACGAAGCGATTCGGGAGCACCCGCGCGGTGGACGACGTGGATCTGGTCGTGGAGGAGGGTGAGGTGAGCGGCCTGCTGGGCGCCAACGGCGCCGGCAAGACGACGCTGCTGCGCATGCTGCTCGGGCTGGTGCCGCCGGATGACGGCACGATCGAGCTGTTCGGCCGCACGCTCGGCGCCACCGAGAAGCCGATCCTGGACGGCGTGTCCGGCTTCGTGGAGGACCCGAGCTTCTACCCATACATGTCCGGACGCGCGAACCTGGAGCTGCTTGCGGTGCTCGACGGCGACCGTTCGCGGGCACGCATCGACGATGCGCTCGCACGAGTCGACCTCACGAGCCGGGCGGAGGATCGGGTGGCGGGATATTCGACGGGCATGCGCCAGCGCCTGGGCATCGCCGCCGCGCTGCTGCGCTCGCCCCGTCTGCTGCTCCTCGACGAGCCCACTTCGGGCATGGACCCGGCGGGCGTGCGCTTCGTGGGGGAGCTGCTGAGCGAGCTTTCCGAGCGGGGCGTGGCGGTGCTGCTGAGCAGCCACCAGATCAGCGAGATCGAGGGGATCTGTGACAGTTTCAGCGTGCTCGAGCGCGGCCGTGTGGTGTGGCAGGGAAGCGCCGAGCAGATGCGCGCCGACGCTCCACCCTCCGCCTACCTGGTTGTCACAAGCGATGACTCGAGGGCGCTTGCCATCGCCGGCGACGAGCTCGGCGTGCACGCCGAGCCCTCATCGCGGGGCGCACTCAGGGTGCGGGCACGGGAACCCGCCCTGGACTCCTATGTGCTGGCGCTCGCACGAGCGGGCGTGGCGGTTCGCCGCCTGGAGCTCACGGCGAGCTCGCTCGAGTCCATGTTCTTCATGCTCACCGACCCCCCGAACCACGATCGGTGGACCCGATCCGAGCGGTCTCGAACAGGGGGAGGCCACGGGCCTTGATGGCCAGTGCCGCCGAGCACCGCCGGGCCACGCATGCCGATGTGGTTTCCCGAGCCACCGCCGGGAGTGGCCTGTCGCGGGCGTACCGGGTCGAGCGACGCAAGCTCCTGGCGCAGCTCTCCACTCGCGTGCTGGCGCTCGTGTGCGCCCTGGGACCGATCGCCTTCGCGGCGTTGCTGGCATCGCAGAGCGGTGTCCCGGGAGACACCCTGCTGGGCGTCTGGGTGCACACCTCCGGCTACGCGATTCCCTTCGTGGTGCTCGGCTTCGGGGGCTTCTGGGGCTTCCCCCTGCTCGCGGGGGTGCTCGCCGGGGACCTGTTCTCCTCCGAGGACCGCTACGGAACCTGGAAGACGATTCTCACCAGATCAGCCAGCCGCGGAGAGGTGTTCACCGGGAAGATCCTCGCGGCCGCCACCTTGGCCGCGGCGCTCGTGGGGATCACGGCGATCTCCAGCCTCTTCGCCGGCCTGCTGTTCACCGGCGATCAGCCGCTGGTAGGCCTCAGCGGGACCGCGATCCCGCCCGGCGAATGCCTGCTGCTGGTGCTCGCCAGTTGGCTGGTCACTCTGCTGCCGGTGCTCGCCTTCACGAGCCTCGCGGCACTGTTCTCGCTCGCCACCCGCAACGGCATCGCGGGCGTGCTGGCACCGGTGCTCGTGGGCCTGGCGATGCACCTGCTGGGCCTGATCGGCAGCGGCACATGGCTGCACATGCTGCTGCTGGCCTCGGCTTTCGACGATTGGCATGGGCTCCTGACGGCACCCAAGTTCTTCGAGCCGCTGATCGTCGGGGGCTGCGTGTGCCTGCTGTGGACGCTCGCCTGCCTGGGAGCCTCGTGGGCGATCCTTCGCGCACGCGGCTTCGCCGGCACGCCCGTCGGTGGGCGACGCGGCTGGGTGGCGCCCCTGCGCTGGGTGGCCGCCTCCACGGCGCTGCTCCTGGTGCTCGGGATCGCCGGCAACTGGGGTCCGGCGGGCATCACCCAGGGGCGCCTGGAGGCGTCGATCACGCCGGTCTTCAACCGCCTCACCCGCTTGCAACAGGCAGAGCTCGGCCGTTCGCTCTCCCGGCGAGCCGAACTCGACGACCGCACGCTCTGCCGTCGCCGTTCCGGCTCGAGCAGGGGACCAGGCGACGACTGGAGCTGCGTCATCACCATCGTCACGCCGCGGGCGGGAGAACTGGAAACCGTCGGCTACGACCTGAGCGTGGAATCCGACGGCTGCTACAAGGCGGATGCACCGACGTCATTCGTGGGACAACAGTCGATGTCAGACGCCCGCGGGCGCAGCGTCGTAAACCCCCTCTTCACCATCTACGGCTGCTTCGACACCACCGCCGCGGTGGCGCCCTGCGCGGACACCTCCACCGGGAGCTGTGCTCGCACCGGCCACCGTCCCCCCGCGAGCCGACCGCGGAGCACCGGCAGGAGCCCAGCCGAATTGAAGGCTCTGCACGAAGCCGAACAGGCCGCCGGTCCCACCGTCATGCGCAAGATCAACGAAGCCGACAGCAGAGCGGCGCGAGAAAGCGAACGGCCGGGACCGGGAGAAAGCGAGCTGCCGGGAGCAAACGAACAACCACCCACACGAGCCACCCACGGGCACGCCGGCCCCTGAGCTCCAAACGATCGAGCTCTCAGCCGGCGAGCACGTCCCCGCCCGCGGCGGCGTCGAGCGCGCTCGCTTCGAGGGCCGCGTGAGTGAAGATGAAGCCGTTCTTCTTGGAGCCCACCCCGCTGCCGTTCGGCGTCGTCACGCCCACCCGCACCGTCCCCGCCGGCTCAGCCGGGGAGACGGCGAGAATTTCCGTTCTGGAGCTCACCGTGAAGCTGCTGGCGGGGACCGATCCGAACATCACCGCCGTCGCTCCGCTGAAGTTCACGCCCGTCACCGTCACTGTGGTGCCGCCGCCGGAGGGTCCTTCGCGGGGTGTCAGGGTCTTCACGCGCGGAGGCTTGCCCGGCGGCACATAGGTGAAACGATCGTCTGGATCGACGGAGCTGGTGCCCTCGGAGTTGGTCACCTTCACGTCCACCGTGCCCGCGCCGGCCGGCGAGGTCGCCCTCAGCGACGTCGGCGAGAGGACTTCCACTTCGGTGGCTTCGCGCGAGCCGAACTCCACGGCCGTCGCTCCTTTGAAGTTCGAGCCGCTGACCGTCACCACGCTACCTCCTTCATCGAGGCCCGCGTCCGGGCTCACACCGGTCACCGACGGCAGGTTCGTGGAGGTGGCGGGAGTGACGAACGACATGTCCGGACCGGCTCTCGTGCCCCCGGAGTTGGTGGCGACGATCCTGAAGTGGTAGGTGGTGGTCGGGCTCAGTTTCGCGACGTTCGCCGACACCCCCACCGGATTGGAGCCCGAGCCGGGCAGGAAGCCGCAGGGGACGCTCACTTCATAGGACATCGAGATGCCATATTCGAAGTGACAGTCGCTCACCGCGGCTTTGTCGGGATTCACGGTTGCGCGCAGCGTGGCCGAGGTGGGCGTCAGCGAGGACGCAACCCCGGTTTCCTCCGCCGGTGGCTGCTGGCTCCCGGGCGCCTGTGACGCCACCCCCGGTTCCGGCTCGGGGGAGAGCAGGACGGGCGGACGCGGCGACTGGTCGAAATCGAAGTCGCCGGCGAGGTTGCCGAGCCCCGCCGCCGTTTCCCGCACGTCCGGCCGCGGATCGGGACGGCCGTCGGTCAGCGGATCGAGCCGTTCGCCTCCCATGAAGTCTTCCTCGATGAAGCTCAGGTAGGCGTCGTGACTGAGCTGCTGGCGGTCGATGTAGCCGGCTCTGGCATACGGCGAGATCACGATCCCCGGCACCCGCAGGCCGTAGCCGTTCTG
>DATJVV010000162.1:0-8192 GCA_035501635.1 Solirubrobacteraceae bacterium
TGCACCCCGCCGTGCCGCCGGGCGGAGCGCTGCTGCGCACGAGCGTGATGGCCACCCACGACCAGCCCACCCTGCGCGAGGCCCTCGCGGTGTTCGCCCGGGTCAAGCGCGAGTTCGAGGCCCAGCACGGCCCCCTGCCGGGGCCGAACGGGCTTTCCGGCCAGCCACCCCGCCCACGCGAGATCGAGCGGGCGGACTCGTAACCTTTTGTGCAAGCCTCCACCCTCGCCTGGGACTTGTCCAAATCTTCACAAGTGGTCGGGCGAGAAAAAAGATCGCTGCTAGCGAACGATCCCTCGCCACAGTATTGACCGCGCGCGCCCCGCTGGCTTAGCTTGCAGAGGCGCTTCGCACGATCGTTCGGGGGCCCGCCCCCGACGAACCGCCAACTGGAAGGCCCTTCCCAGGCGGCGGAAATCGCTCAAACCGCCATCGCGAGCTGGTCGCGATGCGGCTCTGGACGTTCGTGTGTCGCGTCCCAACATCCGAGCAAGTTCAAAGCATCGATAGTCGCCCTCCGGGAGATGGCGGGGCGACGGGGAGAGTCTCATCATGAACGCGACAGCGACCATGGCCCCTGCCGGCAGGGGCACACCCAGGACGGGCGGGCCACAACACCTGCGCGCGCTCCAACGAGCCAACGAGGTGCGCCTGGCGCGCGCCGGCCTCAAGCGCAAGATCGCCACCGGCGAGCTCGACGTTGCCGATGTCCTGCTGCACTGCCCCTGGGAGGCCGCCAGCATGCCCGTCGCCGACCTCCTCACCAGCCAGCGCCGCTGGGGCCAGACCCGCTCTCGCAAATTCCTCGCCCAGGTGCCCATGCCCGAGAAGAAGACCCTCGGCTCCCTCACCGACCGCCAGCGCCAGACCCTCGTGGCGATGCTCCAGGCCAGCCGCCCCCATGCCGCCTTCGAGGATGGGGGCCACGCTTTCGCGTGACCCCCACATGATCGGAGCCCACCCACCCGGGGCCACGCTTTCGCGTGACCCCCACCCTAAGGGACAGCCGGAGGAGAGCTTGACCTGCCACCAGCCGGCGAGCATGCCGATCAGGCCGAGCCTGGGACGCACCTCCCACACTCCGCAGCCGCCCTCGCCGAGCTCTCGCACGGGCAGGCGCACGAACTTGTAGCGCCCGGGCTCCAGCTTCATGCGCTCGAGCAGCTGGTGGGCGCGAGCGTGGTGCTCGGAGCGCTCCACCACCGCCCGGCGCGCCCGCTGTATGCGCCCCGCGAGCTCGTCGCGCGTGCGCTCCAGCTGGCCGAGGTCCAGCAGGCTGGGCCCACAGCGATTCGCGGGGGAGGGCAGGGAGATGTCCTCGGCGGGCACCGCCACGTAGGGAAAGCTCTCGGCCACGATCTCCGCCAGCTCGCGCTCCAGCTTGGCCACCTGAGAGCGCAACGCCAGCCGGGCGGCGCGCTCGTCCACCCTCTCGTCGATCGCCGAGATCGAGTCACGGTCGGATGTGAGCTGCACAGCCACCTCAGACGCTCTCCAAAACCCGATCTTACAGTGCCCCGCGGGGTCCGGCAAGCGGCCGGACCGCTGGCGGCCCGCCGGGGAGCCCGCCGGATGCGCGAGCCAAACGAGCAAGGCGCGAACGAGACTCCCTCAGGCGGCCTCCCGCAGGGCGTTGGCGCAGATCCACAGGGCCTCTTCCACGTAGAGGGTGGGCACGCCCGAGACCTGCACCGCGAACAGGGTCACCTCGCGGGTGCGCGCGCCGGTGGCGCACTCGCCGGCCATCTCCCCGAACAGCAGCCCCAGAGCCGTGCTGTCGTCGGCCACCACCAGGCGCCCGCCCGGCAGCGACCAGGCGTCGCCCGCCCGCCCCAGCGGCTCCCCCTCGCTGCTCAGGCGCACCCCCAGCGAGCCCCGCACGGCGCCCGCGTCCAGCGCCCACACCGGCACGCCGGTGTCGATCAGCGCCAGCAGCCGCACGTCCTCGAGCAGGCCTCCCGAGAGGAAGCCCCCATGCACCATCCGCTCCCGCACCGCCGCCTCGATCGGCGTCTGGGCCACCTCCGGATCCAAACCGATCTGGCGGTAGAACACCCGGTAGGCGGCGGGCACGGGCTGGCGGCGCACCGCCACCGCGTGGGCCCCCTTGAAGCGATCCGAGAGCGATCGCAAACGCCGTTGGATCGATGCCGGCGAGGCCCCCCTGCCCGCCCGGGAGGCGAGCGGCGCGTGCGCGAACACGAGCCGCAGCTGGGGCAGCTCGCGCTCGATCTCCCGCGCCCGCCAGCCCGGCTGGAGCACCGCCCCGTCCGGGGTGAGGTGCTCGCTCGTGGGGAGTGGTGGCATGGTCTCGCTCATCTCGCCAGCACCTCAGTGTCGCTCATCTCCCCGACCTTTTCCCCGGCCTTTCATAGCCCCGCGCGCGAGCCGCCGCCAGCAGCTCCCGCACGCGCGCGCGCAGCTCACCGAGCGTGGGCTGGCTGAGCAGCGCCGGGCTCTGCACCACCCCGCCGGGCAGCACGAAGGACACCTGGGGGCAGCTGGCCATCTTGTACATCGTCAGCAGCACCCCGTCTTCGTCATAGCCCACCTGCACCTCCGTGAGGCCCCGCTTCAGCACCAGCCTGCGCAGCTCGCTCCGGTCGCCCTTGAGCGCCACCCCCGCGAAAGCCACCCGGGGGAACTCGCCGGCGAGCGTCTGCATCCGCGCGAGCACCCCCGGGCAGGAGCCCGCGTTCACGAACAGCACCAACACCAGCGGACGGTGTTCGTAGAGCTCGCACACGTTCAGGATCCCCGGCCCCCGCACCTCACACGCGGGCCGCCGGCCCGCCGAGCCCTCGTTGGCGTGGGTGGCCACGTTCACGTCCCCCTTCACATTCCCCAGCGCCAGCGGCGCCGCGAAGGGCGGCACGCGGTGGCCCGGTTCGATGCCCCGCACCCCGTTGGGCTTGGTGAGCGCCGTGTTGATGCTGATCAGCACCAAAATCACGAGCGCCACCAACCCCACGTAGCGCCCGTAGCGGCGCGCCGGCAGCAGCGGCTCAGGCGAGCTCATGGCCGGCCCGCCCGCGCCGGAGCAGCGTCGCGAGAGGCCCTGGCGAGGGACGCGCCTCGCCGCCCGGGCTCTCGGCGTCGAGGGCTCCCCGCCCCAGCATGAGCGTGGCTGGCAGCGCCACCAGCACACCCACCAGCGCCACCGTGAGGTCGATCAGCGTGACCAGCCCGAAGTCCCGCAACATCGCGATGTTCGACAGCGCCAGCACCCCGAAGCCGGCGATCGCCGTCACCCCCGAGGCCGCCACCGCCGCGCCTGTGTGCCTGTAGGTGCGCCGCAGCGCCGCCAGCGCCCGCTCGCTCGCGCCCGTGCTCGAAGCCCCCTCCGCCGCCTGGCTCTCCGCGGCGGCCAGCTCCTGGCGATGGCGCTCTGAGAGCAGCACGCTGAACTCGGTGGCGATCGCGATCACCAGCGCGCCCAGCGTCACCGACATCGGGTTCAGGGGCACCCGCACCAGGAACAGCACCAGCGCCGACCAGCCGCTCGCCAGCACGATCGGCACCAGCGGCGTGAGCGCTCGGCGCAGGTCGCCGCGGAAGGCGATCAGCAGCACCAGCGCCACCGCCGCGAGGCTCGCCAGCAGCATCTCCAGACGCCTCCAGGGCGAGGCCACCCGCGCGTTGGCCTGGGCGGCGAGCACCGGCAGGCCCACCAGCTGGGCGCTCACCCCACGCGGCGGATGCAGACCCGCGCGCATCGCTTCGATCACCCGCTGCTGCTCGCCCAGGCCCATCAGCCTGATGCCGAACGCCAGCGTGGCCGCGTGGCGGCCCGGGGCGATCACCTCCTGGGAGAAGTAGGGCGGGATCGCCGCCAGCAGGCCGTTCACCTGTGCGCGCGTGAGCTTGCCGTGACCGGAGCCTGCGCGCTGGAAGAGGTCCGGCAGCGAGAACGCGGGGCACAGGCGCGCGCGCCCGCAGCCGTGCGCTTCGCTGTAGCCGAAGCGCCTGAGCATCGCCTGCTCGTAGCGGCTCATCCATTCGATCGTCGCGGGCCGGGCCACGTTCGCGGCGCTCACCATCAGATCGATCTCCCCACCAACCCCCGAGAGGCGCTCGAGCGTGCTCAAACCCCGCAGCGAGGCCATGTCCTGGGGCACCAGCCTGGCGATGTCGGTCTGCACCTCGGTCTGCGTGTCAAGGCCCCAGCCCACCGCCGCCAGCACCAGCCCCACCGCCAGCACCCGGCCGGGGCGGCGCACCGCGTGCACGAGCGCCGCCCGCGCGATGGCTCGCGTGAGCGCGTTCTCCCGCAGCAGCTCCCGCGCCCCCCGCCACGCCGAGGCCACGCTCGCACCCGCCCGCGTGCGCCCCACCCCGCTGGACGGCCCCGCCGGCGCCGACGGGGAGCCTCCCGCCAGCGCAAGCGCCGCCGCCCCCGCGCTCATCGCGCAAACGAACGCCACCAGCACCCCAACCGCGAGCAGCACCCCGAAGCCCCGCACCATCGGCACCGGCGAGGTGAGCAGCACCAGCGTCGCCCCCGCGGTGGCCACGCAGGCGGTGGCGATCGCCGGCCCGCCCGCGCTCGCCGCCGCGCCGATCGCCCCCCGCAGATCCCGGGTCCCCTGCGCGAGCGCCTCCGCCACCCGCGACTGGAACTGGATCGCGTAGTCCACCGAGAGGCCCACCAGGATCGGCAGCACCGCCACCTGGGCCACCGTGAGCGAGGCCCCCACGAGCGCCAGCCCGCCGAAGGTGAGCGCCGCCGCCAGCAGCGCCAGCCCGAGCGGCAGCAGCCGCGGGCGCGCGTCGAACACCAGGCCCAGCACGATCGCCATCACCACCAGCACCGCCAGCAGCATCAGCTCGATCGCGTGACCGATCGCGCTCGTGAGGTCCGAGACGATCACCGGCTCCCCCGTGACCAGGTAGGACTCGCCGTGCCGCAAACGCCACTGCTTCATCCCCACCGCCCGGCGGATCAGGGCGATGGTCGCGTCCCGCTGGGCCTGCGAGAGACCCGCCTTCATGCGCACCGAGATGAGCGCCGCTTCGCGGCTCGGGAAGAGGTAGGCGAAGCGCTCCTTGGGGGTGCCCGCGATCTTCTTGGAGTCGAACACCAGCGCCTCCACGAACCCCGGTTCGTCGAGGCTCGGGGTGGCGGCGATCCCATACTGCAAGGCGAGCTTGGCGATCCCCTCGCGAAAGCGCGCCATCACGATCCTCTGCGCCTGCTCACCCAGCCGGTGGGCCTGTTCTTCGCCGAGGCCCCGCGCGAGCGCCGCGTCGGTGACCGCCTTCTGGGATTCGTGCGCCTGCTCTTCGGCCTGACGGCCCTGGGCGATGAGACCCGCGCCGATCTGTTCGGCGGCCTCGTTGACGAACGTGCCCGGCCCCAGCACCACCTTCACCGTCCCCGCCCGCCCCAGCTTCGCGCAGGGCCCGTTCGCTCCCCCCTCCTTCGCCAGCGCACTCGCGGGCACGTTGCCAGAGAGGCAGCCCTCCAGGCCCAGCAGCCGGTCGATGTCCGAGCTGAGCAGCATCTGCTCGAGGTTGCCCTTCACCACCACCTCCACCGGCTCTTCCCCGAAGCTCTCGTAGAAGCGCTGCGTGGCCCGGTACTGGGGGCTCGAGCTCGACACGAACGTGCTCGTCGCCGCGCTCGGGCTGAGGCCCAGCGCCAGCACCGCCCCCGCCAGCCCCAGCGCGCCCGCGATCCCCAGCGTCAGCGCCGGCCGCCGCGCGGCGGCGCCCGCGAGAGCCGACAGCAGTCGGCTCATTTCCTACTCCATGCCCAGCGGGCCCGCGGAGTCGCCCGAGAGGAACTGGCGCACGAATGGGTTTTCCGAGGCGAACAGCTCCGAGGCCGGCCCCGACTCCACGATCTTGCCCTTCCAGAGCACCGCGATGTGTTCCGCCACCCGCCGGGCGCTCATGATGTCGTGGGTGATCACCACGTAGCAGCCGCCGTTCTCGGCGTGGATTTCCTTGATCAGCTCGCACAGCAGCGCCGTGCGCACGGGATCGAGGCCCGAGTCGGGCTCGTCGAAGAGCACGATGTCCGGTTCCAGCACCAGCGCCCGCGCGAAGCCCGCCCGCTTGCGCATGCCCCCCGAGAGCTGGTTGGGCATCTTGTGTCCCTCTCCTCCCAAACCCACCTCGCGCAGTCGCCGGTTGACGATCTCGGCGATCTCCTCGTCGCTCTTCTCGGTGTGCTGGCGCAGCGGGAACGCCACGTTGTCGAACAGGTTGATCGACCCGAACAGCGCCCCGTCCTGGAAGAGCACCCCGAACTTCTTGCGCATCTCGAACAGGTCGTCGTCGGAGAGGCTCGGCACCGACTGGCCGTGCACCAGCACGTCCCCCTGATCGGGGTAGAGCAGGCCCACCATGTGCTTGATGCACACCGACTTGCCCGTGCCCGACGGCCCGAGGATCATCGATATGTGGTCGTCGGGCAGCGACATGTTCAGACCGTTGAGCACGTGATTGCGCCCAAACGCCTTGTGCACGTCGATGAACTCGATCGCGTCCCGGCTGACCGGGCTCGTGGGCGACTGTGCCGCGCCCGCAGGTTCGCCGGCCATCCTCAACCTCCGATCGGGGCGCGCGGATTGGCGCCCCAGAACACTTGTGTGCCCACCATGCCTATCAAGTGTACGAGCACGATGTTCAGCACCATCGACTTCGCCGTCGCCGTCCCCACCCCCACGGGCCCACCGCTGGCGTTGTAGCCGTAGTAGCACCCCACCAGCACGATCGCCGTGGCCATGAACATCGCCTTGATGAGGCTGTACAGGAAGTCCGGCGGGTTCTGGAACTGCCAGAAGATCAGCAGGTATCCGCCCGAGGACACGTAGCCGATCTGCTGCACCACCGCGATGTAGGACGCCAGGAACGCCCCCCCGATGCCCGCCAGGTAGATGAACGGCAGCACCATCCAGGCCGCCAGCAACCGGGTGGCGCAGAGGAAGGTCATCGAGTCGATGCCCATCACCTCCAGCGCGTCGATCTCCTCTGAGATCCTCATCGCCCCGAGCTCCGCCACGATCCCCGTGCCCACCTTCGCCGCCATCATGTAGCCGAACGCGTAGGGGATGATCTCCCGCAGGTCACACCACGCGCTGAACACCCCCGAGTACGCTGGCGCGCCCTGCGCCTCGGTGAAGTACGCCCCCTCGATGCCGCACTCCAGGCCGAGGATGAACATCAGCGCCCAGATGATCAGCGTGGAGGAGATGATCAGGATCCCCGACTGCCGCAGCGCCTCCCCGAAGAAGCGGAACACCCGCAGCCCGTACACGTCCCCGACGATGTTCCCCGTGAACCCCGCGATCTCCCCGGTCGCCGACACCCATTCCCGCGGCACCGCCATCGGCTCGCCGCTCACGACCCGCCTCCCTCGGCTTCAAACACAGTGACGGCCGGTCCAATCACTTGATCACCAGGATTCCCGGGTGGGTGGCCAGAAGGGTTTGGGTGAACACGTAGTCGAAGGCGAAGATCGACAGGAACGTGACCACCACCGCCTGGTTCACCGCCCGTCCCACCCCCTCCGCGCCGCCGGAGGCGGTCATGCCCTTGTAGCAGCACACGATCGCGATGATCGCCCCGAAGATGGTGGTCTTGAGCACGGACCCCCACAGGTCGGTTGTGGTGGCGTTCGCGAACAGCGTCGCCCAGAAGGGCCCCAGCGGCTGGCCGTTGACGAGCTCCGCGAGGATGCCCCCGAAGATGCCGAACAGCACCGCGTAGATGTCGAACAGGCCCGTCACGATCATCAGCGCCAAAAAGCGCGGCACCACCAGGTTCTTGATCGGGTCCACCCCCAGCACCTGCAGCGCGTCGAGCTCCTCGCGGATCTTGCGCGCCCCCAGGTCCGCCGTGATCGCGGTGCCCGCCACGCCCGCCAGCACGATCGCCGTCACGTTCGGCCCGATCTCGCGGATCGCCGCCAGCACGAAGAAGCCCCCGAGACGGTCCAGGGCGCCGAAGATCGTCAGGAAGTTCGCCGCCTGCAGGCCCGGCGCGGCGTAGTTGATGCACACCGTGGAGATCAGCAGCGGGAACCAGCACAGGCGCAGCGCGAACAGGAACTGCGACACGAACTCCCCGCCGTAGGGATAGGGCGGACGCAGGGCCGAGACGATCGTCCGGCCAGTGAGGATCATCATGTCCCCGATTTCCTCGAGCATGTTCCTGGTGGGCAGGAACGCCCGCTCGGCTGCGCT
>DATJVV010000163.1:0-15762 GCA_035501635.1 Solirubrobacteraceae bacterium
CAGGTCGGCCACGAGCCGGCGGATCACCACCGTCTGCTGGGCGTCCTTGCGCCCGAAGAACGCCACCTCCGGCAAACACATGCACAGCAGCTTCGCCACCACCGTGCTCACCCCCCGGAAGTGCGCCGGGCCCCGCACCGCCCCCTCCAGGCGCTCGCTCACCCCCAGCACCTCCACGCTCGTGGCGAACCCCGCCGGGTACATCTCCTCCACCGAGGGCGCGAACAGGAGGTCGGCGCCCGCGTCCGCCGCCAGGCGCCCGTCGCGAGCCTCCCGCCGCGGATAGCCCTCCAGGTCGGCCCGCTCGTCGAACTGGGCGGGGTTCACGAACAGCGACACCACCACCACGTCGCACTGCTCCCGCGCCGCCTCGATCAGCGACAGGTGACCCTCGTGCAGCGCTCCCATCGTGGGCACCAGCCCGATCGAGCGGCCCGCCCGCCGCGCCGGCGCCAGCGCCGCGCGCAGACCCGCGACCGTGCGCACCACGCGCATGCGCTCCAGATGGCTGGGCTCGCACTGCTTCATCGATCTCGGTCCAGTTCCCGCGGATACCGGCGCGACTGAAGGCTCTCCCTGACCTCGACGAGGTCTCTCCTTGACAAACCAAGGTCCACCCCGGGTCCTCGCCCGGTGACGGCCTGTGGCGGATGATACATGCGTGGGTTCGCCTGTCCAGCGCCGGCGGGCCTGTGTGTCGCATCGCACAGATCACCGGCTGGGATGCGCGCGATCCGCCGCCTCGACCGGCGCCCGCGGCTATCGTCTGCGGCGATGGTCCCGCTCGCCTCAGCCACCGCCTACGCCGTGCTCGGCGTGGCCATCGTGGGCGCGCTCGTGCTGATCGCGATCCTTCTGCGCCTCGAGGATTAGCGGCCCGCCGGCCCCACGATCTCCCGGAAGTCCGCCATCGCGCCATCATTGCGCAGCGCCGCCCACCGCGACTAGAGTGGTCCGCCCGGTGTCCGCCCCCGAGAGCTCCATGTCCGCACCCGAGCGCCGCGAGCTCCTCAAGGAGGTCTTCGCCCGGGCTCAGGCGTGCACCCGCTGCGCCGAGCTGGCCGCCACCCGCAAGACGGTCGTCTTCGGCGCCGGCGACGCGAACGCCGACCTCATGTTCGTCGGCGAGGCCCCGGGCGCCAGCGAGGACGAGCAGGGTGTTCCCTTCGTCGGCCAGGCCGGCAAGCTGCTGGAGAAGCTCCTGCTCGAGATCGGCATGCGGCGCTCGCAGGTGTTCATCGCCAACACCCTCAAGTGCCGTCCTCCCGCCAACCGCGATCCCCAGCCCGTGGAGCTCGAGAACTGCAAGGAGTACCTCCACCGTCAGATCGAGCTGATCCAGCCCAACGTGATCTGCACCCTCGGCAACTTCGCCACCAAGCTCCTGCGCCAGGACCCCGCCGGCATCACCCGTGTGCACGGCCAGCCCGAGGTGGTGCTTCTCGGCCGCCGCGCCGTGCGCCTCTATCCCATCTTTCATCCCGCCGCCGCCCTCTACACCCCCCGTATGCTCGACACCCTCCGCGAGGACTTCGCCCGCCTGCCCGAGCTCATCGCCCTCGGCCCTCCCGACCAGCCCGAGCTCCCGCCAGAGGTCGACGTGCCCGACGCCGAGCTGAACATCCCCGCCGCGGCGAGCGCCCCCGACGCGCGCCCCGCGGGCGAGCAGGGCGGGGAGCCCGACCAGCTGGACCTGTTCTGAGCCTCAATCGGCGCTGTCCAGGCCGCGTCCAGGCGGCGTCCAGACACTTTTCGCACGCAAGATCCCGCCCATTTGCAGGCAAAACCCAGCCTCGGCGGAAAACGGTGTCCAGAGGGCTAAAGCAGGCGGCTCGATTCGCCGATACCAGAGCTGTCTCCATCCTCTCTCCTAAGCAGTACACGCAGCATCCATAACGCAGTTCCATCCTCCCTAGCAGTAACCAAACCGGTCCGCGTCCCTCTCCCGCGGGCCGGTTTTCTTTTGCCCGTCTAGAGTCTCTCTGTGGCAGTCCGCATCGTCCACACCGCCGATCCCGAGGAGACCGAGGCGCTCGGCGCGCAGCTCGCCGCCCAGCTGGCGCCCGGCGACCTGGTCCTCGTCTCCGGCGAGCTCGGCACGGGCAAGACCACCCTCGTGCGCGGCGCCGCCCGCGCCCTGGGCGTCACCGACCCCGTCACCAGCCCCACCTTCGCCATCGGCAACCGCTACACCGCCCCCGGCCTCACCGTGTCCCATCTGGACCTCTACCGTCTGGCGGACCTCCAACTTGAGGACCCGGAGCTCCTCGCCGACTATCTCGGCCCCGGCCGCATCGCCTTCGTGGAGTGGCCCCACGCGAGCGCTCCCGACCTCGCGCAACCCCGCCTGCGCGTCACCCTCACTCACGCCGGCGAGCACCGCCGCACCGTCGCCGTGGAGGAGCCCGCGTGATCCTGCTCGCCCTCGACACCGCCACCCCCGCCAGCGCCCTGGCCGTGCGCCTGCATGACGGCAGTGTGCTCGCCGCCCGCGACGACCCCCGGCCCGGCGAGCGACCCGGCCACTCCGCCCACCTGCTGCCCCTCGCCGCCGATCTGCTCGCGCGCGCCTCCCTGCGCTTCGCCGACGTGCAGCGCATCGCCGTGGGTGTCGGCCCCGGCACCTTCACCGGTCTGCGCATCGGCCTCGCCACCGCCCGCGGCCTCGCCCAATCCATCCCCGCCGAGATCGTGCCCGTCAGCAGCCTCCAGGCCCTCGCCGCCGGCGCCCTCGCCGCGCCGCTCGCCGGCGAAGACGATGGCCCGCCCGGCCCGGGCGTGCTCGCCGTGCTCGACGCCCGCCGCGCCGAGGTCTTCGCCGCCGCCCACGCCCCCGCGGCTTCCGCTACGCCCGCCGCCGTCGCCCCGCCGGTGGAGCTCGCCGCGCCCCGCGTCCTCGCGCCGCGGGAGCTCCCGGGCCTGCTCGCCGAGCTCCGTTCCGCGCCCGCCGCCCCCGCCCGCTGGATCGCCGTCGGCGACGGCGCCGTGCGCTACCGCTCCCATCTCGAGTCCCTCCCCGCCGTGGAGGTCCCCCCGGAGCACTCCCCCCTGCACCTCCTGGACGCCCGCCAGGTCGCCGCCCTCGCCCTGCACGCCGAGCCCCTGCCCCTGGAGTCCGTCCTGCCCCACTACCTGCGCCGTGCCGACGCCGAGCTCGCCCTCTCGCCTCGTCCCGCCGAGGCCCCATGAGCTCGGCCCTGGTCACCCACGCGGGCTTCGAGCCGCTCGAGCACGTCGAGATCCGCCGCCTCTCCTACACCGACCTGCCCCAGGTGATCGCCATCGAGCGCACCGTCTTTCCCACCCCCTGGTCTCTGGCGATGTTCGTGCTGGAGCTCTCCAAGCAGTCGGGCGTGTGCCTCGCCGCCATGATCCCCGGCGAGCGCTCCCGCCGCCTCGTGGGCTACCTGATCTGCTCCCGCTACGACACCGTGTGGCACATCATGAACATCGCCGTGCACCCCGACCACCAGAACCTCGGCGTCGCCTCCGCCCTCCTGGCCGAGCTCTACCGGCGCGTTCGGGACCCCCACGCCCGCTTCACCCTCGAGGTCCGCCGCACCAACGTCATCGCCATCCGCCTCTACGAGCGCGAGGGCTTTCGCGCGGTGGGCGTTCGCCGCCGCTACTACCAGGACAACGGCGAGGACGCCCTGGTGATGTGGCGCACCCCCTCCACCCTCGCCGGCACCCTCGACAACGTGCCCAACCCAGGCGAGGTGTGAGCCCGCCATGAGCATCCTCGCCCTGGAGACATCCTGCGACGACACCTGCGCCGCCGTGCTCGCCCCCGACGGCTCCATCGCCGCCAACGTCATCTCCTCCCAGCACGTCCACGACCGCTTCGGCGGCGTCGTTCCCGAGATCGCCTCCCGCCACCACCTCGAGCTCGTCAACCTCGTCGTCGCCCGCGCCCTCGCCGAGGCCCACATCGCCCTCGAGGACGTGCAGCTCCTCGCCGCCACCCAGGGCCCCGGCCTCGTCGGCGCCCTCCTCGTGGGCCTCTCCACCGCCAAGTCCATCGCCTGCGCCCGCGAGCTTCCGTTCGTGCCCGTCGACCACCTCCAGGGCCACGTCGCCGCCAACTTCCTCGCCACCCCCCAGACGCCCGCGCCCTTCGCGCCCCCCTTCGTGTGCCTCATCGCCAGCGGCGGCCACACCCTCCTGGCCCACGTCAGCGACCACCACTCCTACGAGACCCTCGGCGCCACCCTCGACGACGCCGCCGGCGAGGCCTTCGACAAGGGCGCCCGCATGCTCGGCCTCGGCTTCCCCGGCGGCCCCGCCCTCGAGCGCCTCGCCCGCGACGGCGACCCCGACGCCTTCTCCTTCCCCGGCTCAGACGCCGACCGCTCCCGCGGCGGCAGGGGCGCCGCCCGCCAGCGCTTCGAGCGCACCCTCAACTTCTCCTTCGCCGGCCTGAAGACCGCCCTGCTCTACGCCATCCGCGACCTCGGCCCCCACGCGCGGGACCGCGCCGCGGACCTCGCCGCCTCCTACCAGGCCGCCATCGTCGATCGCCTCCTCCAGCGCTGCGCCCAGGCCCTCCACGCCACCGGCCTGCATCGCCTCGCCATCGGCGGCGGCGTGGCCTGCAACGGCGAGCTCCGCCGCCGTCTCGCCGAGCTGGGCGTGGATCTCCATCTGCCGCCCCCCGCCCTCTGCACCGACAACGCCGCCATGATCGCCTCCGCCGCCCGCTTCGCGCCCGCCATCCCCTTCCCCCACTACCTCCACCTCGACGCCTACGCCAGCGGCGAACGTCCTCCCGATCACTCGCACGCCCTCACCCATCCGTCCTCCCTCGCCTCCCCAGCGCCCGCCATCGCCCCCTGAGCTCCCAGCGCCCTTGACCCGCCGTCTCACCCTCTACTCCAGCCCCGGCTGCCATCTCTGCGACGAGGCTCGCCGCACCCTCCGGCGCCTCTCCGCCGAGCTCTCCTTCTCGATCGAGGAGCTCCACATCGACACCGACCCCCGCCTGCACCGCGCCTACTTCGAGCGCATCCCCGTCATCGCCCTGGACGGCGTCGAGTTGTTCGACTTCGCGGTCGACGAGCACATCCTGCGCGAACGACTAGAGTCACGGTCACCATGAGCTTCCCCGAGCCGACCACAACCTCGGCGGCCGTGGCCAGCAACGGCATCGCCGCCGAGCGCCTGTCCCTCGGCGTAGCCGCCCGCCTCTCCCGCTACCTGCAGGTCCTCACCCAGGCCAAGAAGATGGGCAAGGAGACCATCTCCTCCCAGGAACTCTCCGACTACACCCACGTCAACTCCACCCAGATCCGCCGCGACCTCTCCGGCTTCGGCAAGTTCGGCAAGCGCGGCGTGGGCTACAACGTCGAGGCCCTCGTCTCCCAGATCCGCAAGATCCTGCGCACCGCCGGCCAGCACAACATCGCCCTGCTCGGCGCCGGCCACCTCGGCAAGGCCATCGCCTCCTCGGACATCTTCGCCGACCACGGCTTCCGCGTGGTGGCCATCTTCGACGTCGACCCCGCCAAGGTCGGCACCGCCGTGGGCGCCCAGCGCGTGCGCCACACCGACGACCTGCGCCGCGTGGTCGAGGAGGAGGACATCGTCGTGGGCGTCCTCGCCGTCCCCACCGACGCCGCCCAGAAGCTCGCCGACGAGCTCGTGGACGCCGGCGTGAAGATCATCTTCAACTACTCCGAATCCCTCCTCGCCGTCCCCCCCGAGGTCACCGTCCACACCTCCAGCCCAGCCGTGGACCTCCTCTACGCGCTCTACTTCTATCTCACCTGACCCACCGGCCCCCGAGCCATGAACAGCATCGATCTGGACAGCGCCCAGGAGAGGTTCGCGCAGGCGGTCGACTTCACCGTTGGCGTCGAGGAGGAGTTCTCCATCCTGCACCCCCACACGCTGGAACTGCTGCCCCGCTTCGAGCAGCTCCACGAGCGCGCCGCCGCCGCCGATCCGGTGCTTCACCGCGCCATCACCGGCGAGCTCATCTCCGCCGAGATCGAGATCGTCTCCGGCGCCGGCTCCGATCTCCACGACGCCCTCTCCCGCCAGCGCGACCATCGCCGCCGCCTCTTCGCCCTCGCCTCCTCCGCGGACGTCGCCCTCGGAGCCACGGGCACCCACCCGTGGGCCGACTACCGCCGCCAGCCCATCATCCAGACCGACCACTACCGCCGTGTGGAGGAGGGCCTGAAGTACGTCGCCTGGCGCAACAACACCTTCAGCCTCCACGTCCACGTCGGCATCCGCGACATCCACCGCGCCGTCCAGGTCTGCGACCGCCTGCGCCCCGTCCTGCCCCTCCTGCTGGCCATCTCCGCCAACTCCCCCTTCCTCGACGGCCGCGACAGCGGCCTGCACTCCGCCCGCACCCAGTCCTTCACCAAGAGCTTCCCCCGCTGCGGCATCCCCGACCCCTTCGGCGGGTGGCCCGCCTACCGCGCCTACATCGAGTTCCTCCTGCGCACCCGCTCCATCGTCGAGTTCACCCAGGTCTGGTGGTCGGTTCGCCCCCATTTCAGCTTCGGCACCGTCGAGGTCCGCATCTGCGACGCCCAGACCAACGCCCAGGAGTCCGAGGCTCTCGCCTCCCTGATCTGCGCCTGCATCGTCCAGGCCGCCCGCGACGTCGACGAAGCCGCCCCCCACGTCGACCATCCCCCCCGCATGATCGAGGAGAACATGTGGCGCGCCATCCGCTTCGGCCTCGACGCCAACCTCCTGGACCTCGACCGCCAGGCCGAGTACCCCGCCCGCGAGGCCATCGAGCGCCTCGCCGCCTGGACCGCCCCCGTTCGCGCCGAGCTCGCCATCGACCTCTCCTTCCCCGAGCGCAACGGCGCCCAGCGCCAGCGCCAGCTGATCGACGCCGGCGCCACCCCCGAGGAGATCTTCGCGGCGACCGTCGCCGACACCCGACAGTCCTACTCCCAGGAGGTGACAGTGTGAGCAGCCAACCCACCGAGCAGGAGCTCCGCGAGGCCTACGAAACCGAGCTCAGCCGCATCGCCAGCCCCGAGATGATCCTCCAGGCCGCCGTCTCCCTGCTCAACATCGCCGGTTACCGCCTCGCCGCCTCCCGCCAGGCCCCCGACGCCGCCGAGACCTCCGCCTCCGCCGCCGCCTCATCCCCCGGCGCCGCCTCGCCCTCCGCGGCCGCCGATCTCGATCAGGCTCGCGACGCCATCGACGCCGTCCGCGCCCTCCTGCCGATCCTCGAGCGCACCCGCCCCGCCGCCGAGCTCGCCCCCCTGCGCGAGGCCCTCTCCCAGCTGCAGATGGCCTACGCCCGCGACGCCGCCGCCCCGCCGTCGGGCGAGGCGGGCCCCTCACAGCCGCCTCAGCCGCCCGCTCCCGGCGCCGAGCCGTCCGGCGGCTCCCAACCCGGCCAGGCTCAGCCCGGCCAGGAGCCCGCCAAGGGCCCCGCCGAGGCCAGCGGCAGGCTCTGGGTGCCGGGCCGCTGACGCCGTCCTGCCTCCGTCGGGCCGGCACGATAGACTGCGCCCGCGTTTACGCCGGACGGGCGTCCCTGGGCCGCTGTGGCAGGGCTTCCGGGCCGGCGAGAAATGTGCGCGCGATCCTCGCGCGGCACGCCAAACAGACCGCGGAGGATTAACCGTTGAGCAGCTTTCTGACGAACCATGGGGTCGTCGTCGCCCTCGTATGCGCCGCGTGCGCGGTGATCTACGGGCTCGCCACAACCAAAGCGCTGCTGGCGCTGTCGCCCGGCAACGAGCGCATGCAGAGCATCTCCAGAGCCGTGCAGGAAGGCGCTCGCGCCTACCTGAACCGCCAGTACACGACCATCGCGATGGTCGGGGTGGTGCTGTTCGTGGCGCTGATCTTCGTGCAGAACATCGCCGTGGCCTGCGGTTTCGCGATCGGCGGCATCCTCTCGGGCTCGGCCGGCTACATCGGCATGAACGTGTCCGTGCGCGCGAACGCCCGCGTGGCGGAGGCCGCCCGCGGCGGGGTCTCGCCGGCGCTGTCGGTGGCCTTTCGGGGCGGCGCCATCACAGGCATGCTCGTGGCGGGCCTCGCCCTGTTCGGGCTGGCCGGTTACTACGGGCTGCTCACGGCGGTGTTCAACGACAGCCAGAAGACCGCGGTTGACGCGCTCATCGGCCTGGGCTTCGGCGGCTCGCTGATCTCGGTGTTCGCGAGGCTCGGCGGGGGCATCTTCACGAAGGCCGCCGACGTGGGGGCGGACATCGTGGGCAAGATCGAGGCGGGCATCCCCGAGGACGATCCCCGCAACCCGGCGGTGATCGCCGACAACGTGGGCGACAACGTGGGGGACTGCGCGGGCATGGCGGCCGACCTGTTCGAGACCTACGCGGTGACGGCGGTGGCGGTGATGCTGCTGGGCGTGCTCACCTTCCGGGAGGCCAGCCAGGTGGTGATCTACCCGCTGGTGCTCGGCGGGGTGGCGATCATCGCCTCGATCGTCGGCACCTTCGCGGTGCGCTCCCGTGAGGGCAAGGTCGAGCGGGCGCTCTACCAGGGGCTGGCCCTCTCGGGGTTGCTCGCGGCGGCGGCGTTCGCGCCAATCACCTACTGGCTGATGCACGGCGTGACCTTCAGCGGCATCGCGGGGCTGGCCGGCAACACCCCCTCGTGGGGCAAGTTCTACCTCTGCTCGCTGATCGGCATCGCGGTGACGGCGCTGCTGTTCTTCATCACCGACTACTACACCTCCACGCGGTTCTCGCCGGTGAAGAAGACCGCGAAAGCCTCGATCACGGGCCACGCCACGAACATCATCCAGGGCTTCGGCTCGGGCCTGCAGGCCACGGCGCTGCCGGCGCTGGTGCTGGCGCTGGGGATCCTCGGCGCCTGGAAGCTGGCGGGCGGCGGCGTGAACGGCATCTACGGCGTGGGCGTGGCGGTCATGGGCCAGCTCTCGCTCACCGGCCTGATCGTGGCGCTGGACGCGTTCGGCCCGATCACCGACAACGCCGGGGGCATCGCCGAGATGGCGGAGCTGCCCGAGGAGGTGCGCAACGTTACCGACCCGCTGGACGCGGTGGGCAACACCACCAAGGCGGTCACCAAGGGCTACGCGATCGGCTCCGCGGTGCTGGCGGCGGTGGTGCTGTTCGCGGGCTTTCGCCAGGAACTGGCGAATCACTCCAACAAACCGATCGAAGCGCTGTCCTTCGGCATCAACGAGCCGCCGGTGCTCATCGGGCTGCTGCTGGGCGGCCTGATGGTGTGCCTGTTCGCGTCGCTGTCGATCGAGGCGGTGGGCCGCGCGGGTGGAGCGGTGGTGGAGGAGGTGCGCCGGCAGTTCCGCGAGCATCCCGGCATCATGGAGGGCACCGAAGAGCCCGACTACGCCACCTGCGTGGACATCGTCACGCGCACGGCCCAGCGGGAGATGATCCTGCCATCGCTGCTGCCGATCGGGCTGCCGCTGATCGTGGGGCTGATCGACACCAAGGCGCTGGGCGGCCTGCTGATCGGGGTGATCGTGGTGGGCTTCTTCTTCGCGGTGCTGATGACCGCGGGCGGCGGGGCATGGGATAACGCGAAGAAGCTCATCGAGGACGGCGCGTTCGGCGGCAAGGGCTCGGAGGCGCACGCGGCGTCGGTCACGGGAGACACGGTGGGCGATCCCTTCAAGGACACCGCCGGGCCCGCGATCAACCCGATGATCAAGGTGGCGAACATCGTGGCCATCCTGATCATCCCGCTGATCACCTGATGGGGCGCGCCGCTCTCCGCGGGAACGTAGGGGGAGCGGCGTAAGCTCAGCCGAGAGAGACGATGGGCAGCTCGCGATGACACCTCGCTCGGTGCACAGCCTGGGCACGGCGATCCTCTCCACGCTGATGGCGCTGATCGGCGTGGCGTTGATCGTGCAGGCGCTGAGCGCGGGGGCGCTCTCGATGCGGCTGCTGCTCGGGGCGCTCTTCCTGGCGGCGGGCCTGGGACGGCTGTACGTGGAGGCGCGCCGCGGGCGGGGCACGCCGCGGCGGCGATGAGCGGCCGCGGGGAGGGGGGCTCGCGCTCCTATGACACGCTGCGGCGCAGCATCGGCTCGCCGCGGCTGCTGGCGATCGTGTACACGTCGCTGGCCTCGGCGATCTACTTCTCGCTGGGGGTGATCTCCGGGCACGCGCTGGGGCTCACGCCGGTGGTGTTCCTGGCGGCGGCGGCGCTGTTCGGGCTGACGGCGCTCACCTACGCGGAGGGGGCCTCGCTGCACCAGGACCGGGGGGGCGCGACGGTGTTCGCGCGCTACGCGTTCAACGAGCTGGTGTCCTTCATCGCGGGCTGGGCGGTGCTGCTGGACTACACGATCCTGATCGCGGTCACCGCCTACTCGGCCACGCAGTACCTGAAGGTGTTCTGGAGCCCGCTGGGGGAGAGCGACGAGGCGCTGCTGCTGTCGCTGGCGTTCATCGCGTTCGTGGTGTTCGCGAACATCCGCGGCTTCGGCTGGCGGCGGGCGCGCCGGGTGGGGGTGCTGGTGAGCGCGGACCTGGCGCTGCAGCTGCTGATCGTGGTGCTGGGGCTGGGGCTGTTCTTCGACCCGAAGCTGCTGGTGGACCAGGTGCACCTGGGGAGCTCCCCGGAATGGTCGGAATTCGTGTTCGCGCTGACGATCGCCGCGATCGCGTTCACGAGCCTGGAGTCCGCGGCGGGCCTCGCGGGGGAGGTGCGGGTGGGGCGGGCGGGGTTGAAGCGGATGGTGGCGAGCGGCACGGCCACGGTGTTCTTCCTGTACGTGGGCATCGCGGTGGTGGCGATCACGGCGCTGCCGGTGAAGGACGGCCACACGGAGCTCGCGGGACGCTATCTGAACGATCCGCTGGTGGGGGTGGTGAGCCAGATGCACCCGGCGTGGCTGAGCGAAACGCTGCGCTACCTGGTGGCGGGCCTGGCGGCGGTGACGCTGGTGGCGGCGGCGAACTCGGCGATGCTGGGGCTCTCGCGGCTGGCCTACTCGCTGTCCACCAACCGCCAGATCCCCAGCGGTCTGGGGCGGCTGCATCCCACGCGCTCCACCCCCTACGTGCTGATCGCGCTCGCGGGGCTGATCGCGGCGGGGCTGGCGGCCTCGGAGAACCTGGACTTCCTGGTGGGCCTGTACGCGTTCGGGGCGATGCTCGCGTTCACGATCGCCCACCTCTCGATCTGCCGGCTGCGCTACTGCGAGCCCGACCGGGACCGCCCCTACCGGGTGCCCTTCTCGATCGCCCTTCGCGGGGGCAGCCTGCCGGCGCCGGCGGTGCTGGGCGCGGTGGTGTCGGGTGCGGGCTGGATCGCGGTGATGGTGCTGCACGCTCCGGCGCGCTACGTGGGCATCGCCTGGATGGCGATCGGACTGGTGCTGTACGTGCTCTACCGGCGGGCGGACGAAACGTCGCTGCTCAAGCGGGTGACGGTGGCGCCGCAGATGCTGCGCTCCGAGCCCGCGGAGGAGCGGGAGTACGGCTCGATTTTGGTGCCGCTGCTGGGCAGCGAGCTCGACGACGACATCGTGCAGACGGCCGCCCGGCTGGTGTCCGGAGAGCCCACCGACGAAGCGGCCATCGACCAGGCCACGATCGAGGCGATCTGGATCTTCGTGATCCCCATGTCCCTGCCCCTGGACGCGCGCCTGCCCGAGGCGCAGGTGAAGCTCGCCCGCCAGGCGCTCGCGCGGGCGAAGGCGGTGGGGGAGGAGTACGCGGGGGTGCACGTGGCAACCGCCACCGTGCGGGCGCGCCGGGTGGGCTACGCGATCGTGGAGGAGGCGCGCCGGCGGGGTGTGGAGGCGATCGTGCTGGGCGCCGAGGAGCCCTCGCGCATCCGCGGGGGCGCCCGCCTGGGCGGGCGGGGAGCGCCCCTGGAAGACTTCGTGGGGGACGCCACCAAGTACGTGGTGGCCAAGGCCGAGTGCAGGGTGATCGTCACCGCGCCGGCGCCCGCGGAGGAGCCGGCGGCCATCGGCTAAGCTCCGGCGCATGTGGAGGGCCGTGGGCGCATGTACGTGCTGATCGTGGGCGCCGGCCGGGTGGGCTCGGCGGTGGCGAAGTCGGCGCTGGCGGCGGGACATGAGGTATCGGTGCTCGACGAGGACCCCCTCTCGCACGAGCGGCTGGACGCGGGCCAGAGCAAGAGCTGGGAGGACGCGGGGGGGCACTTCACGGTGGGCACGGCGCTGGAGACGGACGCGCTGGTGCAGGCGGGCATCGAGCGGGCGGACGTGTTCATCGCCTCCACCGACGGGGACAACACGAACCTGATCATCGCCCAGATCGCCCAGCGGCGCTTCGGGGTGGAAAAGGTTGTGGTGCGGGTGATGGACCCCGCGCGGGCGGGCTGGTACGGGGAGCAGGGTTTGCACACGATCTCCCCCACCAAGCACGCGATCGAGATGTTCGAAGCGGCGCTCACGCCCGAGCCGGCGGGCGAGGCGGGATGAGCTGGCGAGGCGCGATGAGCGGGCGAGAGGGAATGAGCGGGGAAGAGGACGGGAGGCTCGCGCGATGTACGTGATCGTGGTGGGAGCGGGGAAGGTGGGACGGAACCTCGCGCGGGAGCTGATCGTGAAGGACCACGAGGTGACGCTGATCGAGGCAAACCGCGACCGGTACCTGCGCATCGAGGAGGAGTTCGAGCACGCGGTGCAGTACGGGGACGCCACCGAGCTGTGGGTGCTCGAGCGGGCGGGCATCCAGCGGGCGGACCTGGTGATCGCGGTGACGGGGGACGACGAGGACAACATGCTGGTGTGTCAGGTGGCTAAGGAGAAGTACCTCTGCGAATCGATCATCGCGCGGGTGAACAACCCGCGCAACTACGACCACTTCAGGCTGCTGAACATCCTGCCGGCGGTGTCCGCCACCGACCTGATCCTGCGCCTGATCGAGCACGAGGTGCCCCGGTACGGCCTCGTGCACCTGCTGGCGCTGGAGGAGGAGCGGTTGGAGATCATCGAGCTGGAGGTCTCGCCCGAGGCGCCCGTGGTGGGCGAGCGGGTGGCCGACATCGCGCTGCCCGAGGGCAGCCTGATCATCTCGGTGCTGCGCGACAACGAGGGCTTCGTGCCCAAGTCCGACACCGTGATCGAGGGCGGCGACGGGGTGCTGCTGGTGCTGGACCCGGGCCTTGAGGACTCGATTACGGCCTTCTTCGCCCCGGGCGGGCGCCGCGCGGAGGCGTAGCCGGGCTCGCCGGGCCCTTCGCTCTTCGCGGCGTTCGCGGCGGCCAGGTCTCGGCGCGGGAGGCTCTTCGCGGCGGGGCCTGGACGTGCCGGCCGCTATCCTAGGCCGCCCGATCCGGGATGGTGTAATTGGCAACACGCCTGCCTCTGGAGCAGGAATTTGGGGTTCGAGTCCCTGTCCCGGAGTAGGAGAAGGCCCCGCACAGGCGGGGCCTTCGGCGTCTCAGGGCCGCTGAATCAAAGCTTGAATCATGGTGGCCGCGGCATGAGCAGTCCGTCGTCGGGCCTATCCTCGTCTGTCATCGTGGACGGCGCGGAGTCAGATCAGGCCACGCCGCTCGCGAGAATCCCTGGACACGTCAGCTGGGCGGCTCCCCTCGGATAGCGCGCCGCCGGGCGCGCATCTAGGATCTCGCCACATGGCTGTCAACGTAGCCCCTGAGCGACACGAGCCTCCTGTGGCGGAGCGCGAGGTCGCGATTGCTCCCGTGGAGGAGCTCTCGCCAACGGCGATCGGCGCGGACGCGGTGCTCATCCACGGATCGGCGCGTGCGGCGCTAGAGCGACTCCCAGACGCCTCGGTCGATTGCGTGCTCACGAGCCCTCCGTATTGGAGTGTCCGCAAGTACGACGGCGGATCAGCGTTGGGCGAGGAGGCGACGCCTCAGGAGTACGTGGAGCACCTCGTTGATGAGCTTGAGGGTCTGCTGCGCGTTGTCAAGCCCACCGGCTCGTTCTGGCTCAACATCGGTGACACCTATCTCCGGAAGAACCTCTGCGGCATCCCGTGGCGCGCAGCCTTCGCGTTTCAGGACAAGGGTTGGATACTCCGAAACGATGTCATTTGGGACAAGGTGAAGGGCAATCCCGATAATGCGCGTGACAAGCTCCGCGATCTCCACGAGTTCGTCTTCCATTTCGCGCGATCCCGCGACTACTACTATGACGTAGACGCGATACGCCAACCGCCCGTCCCACCATCGTTTCAAAAGGGCGTTGTTGTCACTCCCACAGGCGTCAGCGGTGTGAAGTACCGCAGGCAGATCTCAAAAAGCCACGCGCTGACTGCCGATGAGAAGAAGGCCGCGATCGCGGCGCTCGACGAAGCGCTGAACAAGGTAGTCGACGGCAGTCTTCCCGACTTCCGGATGATAATTCGGGGACAACAACGCACGACCCACTCCGACGTGACGGAGGTGTCGGGTCGCGCCAACGAGATTGAGAAATACGGCTTTTGCATCCTGCCGTATCACTCGAAGGGCAGTAAGCCGGGCGACGTATGGCAGATCATCCCGGAGGACCGTTGGCGCGTGGATAGTCACTGCGCCGTATTTCCCGAGGAGCTTTGCCGGATTCCGGTCCTGGCAACCGCCCCGAAGGACGGTGGCGTTGTGCTCGATCCCTTCGTTGGCACCGGCACGAGCGTAAAGGTGGCACGCGATCACGGTGTGCGAGGAATCGGTATCGACACGAGCCTCGACTACTTGCAAGTCGCGCGAGATCGACTTGCGCCCGAAAGTGACTAAGATCAACTGTCGCTCGTGTAGCCGTGCCCGCTGACTCCGCGAACCTGAGTCGCGTGGCCGAGTTGTTCGGGGCCGACACCCGTGGAGAAGCTCAGTGGGCGGCCCTTGTCGCCGCGCAGCGGTGCCCTTACGAGGCGAAGCGTTGTTACAAGGTGAGGAAGAGCGACCCGTCTATCTCGATTGGCACTTGCACCGTCCGGGCGGGTAAGAGCCTCACGCCGCTCGTCATCTGCCCGTCGCGCTTCATGGAGGGCACGCGGGTCTTCAACGACGTTCTTCCGCTGATGACCGCCCACGAACCCGGAAACGACTACCATATCGTCAGCGAGGTCTCCGTTCCCGGTGGGAGCGTGGACTATTTCGTGGTTTCGGCAAGGGCGGGGAAGGCAGTGGACTTCGTCGGCGTCGAGTTCCAAGCCCTCGATACAACCGGGACCGTGTGGCCGCACAGGCAGAAGTTCCTCGCCTCGAAGGGCGTCGTTGCCGAACCGGCGGAGGATATCCGCGGGTTCGGGGTGAATTGGAAGATGACCGCGAAGACGATTCTTGTGCAGTTGCACCACAAGATCGCAACCTTTGAGTCGGTCAACCGAAAGCTTGTGCTTGTTCTCCAAGATGAGCTAATGGACTACATGACCCGCGAGTTCTCGTTTGGGCATCTTGCAGAAGGCGCCCCGGCGGATTCGCTACACTTCCACGCGTATAGCCTCGTGGAGCGAGGGGCGGCCATCGAACTCGCCTTCGCCGGGAGGCGCAGCACTGACGAAGCGGGCATCGAGCGAGCATTGTCGCTCGGCCAATCAGGGAAGGTTGAGCTTACGGAGCTGCTCACGAAGCTCAACAGTAAGATCAACGAGTGCACTCGGTGGCAGCCCATTCAAGCGACGCCTCCGCCCGGCGCTGAACCGTCGACTATGCCTACGGAATGACGCGCCGATCGGCGGCAAGAGTGGCCGTTCATCCCAGGATGAGTCTGCTCAGGCGGCGGCCTGCTGGGCCCAGTCGCGATACAGCTCGTGATAGCGGGCATGGGCGTGGATGAGCTCCTCGTGGGTGCCGGCTTCGACGATGCGGCCGTGCTCGAGCACC
>DATJVV010000164.1:0-7237 GCA_035501635.1 Solirubrobacteraceae bacterium
CCCATCCGTGCCCGTGCCCGAGGAGCTTCGCCGGGAGATCGAAGGCCACATGGCCCTCTACCCGGACAGCCGCTCCGCCGCCCTCCCCGCCCTCGCGGCCGCCCAGCGCCTGCACGGCTGGTGCTCGCCGGAGGCCATCGAGCAGGTGGCCTGCGTCATGCGCCTCACCCCCGCCGCCCTTGACGCGGTGGTCACCTTCTACGACATGCTCTACAGCGAGCCCATCGCCGCGGACGCCCACAGCGTGTACGTGTGCACCAACATCAGCTGCTCCCTGCGCGGCGCAGACGAGCTCTACGCCGCCATCCGCCACGCCGCCGGCGAGGACCCGGCCTTCAACGTGCGCGCCTTCGAGTGCCTCGGCGCCTGCGACATCGCCCCCATGGCCTCCGTGGACGGCGTCTACGTGGGCCCCCTCACCATCGCCGACGTGCCCCAGCTGATCGACGACGTCCGTGCCGGCCG
This sequence comes from Solirubrobacteraceae bacterium, assembly GCA_035501635.1. Classification (GTDB taxonomy): domain Bacteria; phylum Actinomycetota; class Thermoleophilia; order Solirubrobacterales; family Solirubrobacteraceae; genus Palsa-744. Next base: position 466 of record DATJVV010000164.1, read on the forward strand.
CCCCGTGCTGCCAGACAAGCAGCTCGCCAACCGCCCCTGCGCTGACACGGAGGCCACAGCGTGAGCGAGAAGCTCCTCTTCAGGGACATCGACGAGCCCGGCCTGAACACCCTCGATGTGTACGAGCGCCGCGGCGGCTACTCCTCGCTGCGCAAGGCCCTCCAGATGACCCCCGAGGAGGTGCTCGCCCAGCTGGAAGCCTCCAACCTGCGCGGTCGCGGCGGCGCGGGCTTTCAGATGGGCAAGAAGGTGTCCTTCCTGCCGAAGGGCTCCATCGATAAGTACCTGGTGTGCAACGCCGACGAGTCCGAGCCCGGCACCTTCAAGGACCGGGAACTGATGCAGAAGAGCCCCCACATGCTCATCGAGGGCATCGTCATCGCCGCCCGCGCCGCCGGCGCCGAGCGCTCCTTCATCTACATCCGCGGCGAGTACTCCCAGCAGGCTGACATCCTCGACGCCGCCCTCGCGGAAGCCGTCGCCAGGGGCTATGTGGGCGAGGACATCCTCGGCTCCGGCCAGTCCCTCTCCCTCGTGGTCCACCGCGGCGCCGGCGCGTACATCTGCGGCGAGGAGACCGGCCTGCTGGACTCCCTGGAGGGCAAGCGCGGCAACCCGCGCCTGAAGCCCCCCTTCCCCGCGATCCAGGGCCTCTACCAGGGGCCCACCCTGATCAACAACGTCGAGACCCTCTCCACCGTGCCCGCCATCATCGCCATGGGCGGCGACGCCTACGCCAGGCTCGGCACGGAGACCTCCACGGGCACCAAGCTGGTGTCCATCTCCGGCCATGTGAAGCGGCCGGGCAACTACGAGATCGAGCTCGGCATCCCCTCCCGGGAGATCGTCTACGGCCTCGCCGGCGGCCCCCCCGAGGGTCGCCGGGTCAAGTGCTGGTTTCCCGGCGGCTCCTCCGCCCCGGTGCTCACCGGCGAGGACCTCGACGTGCCCTACGACTTCGACTCCCTCGCCAGGGCCGGCTCGATGCTCGGCTCCGGCGCCATCATCGTGGTGGACGACTCCACACCCATCCTCGACGTGGCCCTGAAGGTGGCCAGGTTCTACCGCCACGAGTCCTGCGGCAAGTGCACCCCCTGCCGGGAGGGCACCAACTGGACCGTGAAGATGCTCGAGCGCATCCACCGCGGCGAGGCCACCCCCATGGACCTGGAGATCATCGCCAACGTCCAGGAGAACATCATCGGCAACTGCCTCTGCGTCCTGGGCGACGCCATGGCCATGCCCATCCGCTCCATCATCGTGAAATTCAAAGACGAGCTCGAAGCCCACATGGAGCAGGCCCGCCTGAGCTCCCTCCCGGGCGCCCCCGAGCCCATGCCTGGCGTCACCGCGTCCCTGTCCGGCGCCCCCGCGTCCCCTGAGGCCCTGGTCTGATGCCCCGGCCCGAGCGGCGCACCATCACCCTCACGATCGACGGCCGCGAGGTGCGCGCGCCCGAGAACACGATGCTCGTGGACGCCGCCAAGCTCGGCGACGTGGAGATACCGGTGTTCTGCTACGAGCCCAAGCTCGGCAACCCCGTGGGCGCCTGCCGCATGTGCCTGGTGGAGATCGAGGGCATTGGAAAGCTCCAGACCGGCTGCTCCACCCCCGTGAAGGACGGCATGGTGGTGCACACCGAAACCGACCGCGTGAAGAGCGCCCAGCGGGCGGTGGTGGAGTTCCTGCTCGTGAACCATCCCCTGGACTGCCCCGTGTGCGACAAGGGCGGCGAGTGCCCCCTGCAGGACATCACCTTCGGCTGGGGTCCCGGCATCTCCCGTTTCGTGGAGCCCAAGCGCCACTTCGTCAAGCCCCTGGAGCTCTCGCCCACGATCGCCATCGACCGCGAGCGCTGCATCCTCTGCTATCGCTGCGTGCGCTTCAGCCAGGAGATCTCCGAAGACAACCAGCTGGTGCTGCTCGAGCGCGGCGCCCACTCATACGTGTCCACCTTCGACGGCCATCCCTACGTGGCCCCCTTCAGCGGGAACATCGTCGAGCTCTGCCCCGTGGGCGCCCTCACCTCCCGCGACTACCGCTTCCGCGCCCGTCCCTGGGACGTCGAGGACTCCGGCTCGGTGTGCACCCTCTGCCCCTCCCAGTGCAACGTCAGCCTCACCGTCCGCGACGAGCGCGTCATGCGCGTGCTCGCCCGCGACCATCCCGGCGTGGACGACGGCTGGCTGTGCGACCGCGGCCGCTTCGCCTACCCCGCCCTCGGCGCCTCCGGCGGCGCCGCCGTCGATGACGGCCGCATCCTCCAGCCCCTTCTGCGCGACGGCGGCGAGCTGCGCCCCGTCGACTGGGATCGCGCTCTCGCCGAGGCCGCCGCCGCCCTTTCCCGCGCCGGCGAGCGCACCGCCGCCCTCGCCGGCGACGGGGTCACCGGCGAGGAGGGCCACCTGCTCGCCCGCACCCTGCGCGAGGGTCTCGCCTCCCCCCACCTGGACTGCCGCCACGCGGGCTCCCTGCCCCTGGAGCTCCTGCAGGCCCTCGCGGACCCCCGCCTGCAGGCCACCGTGCCCGACCTCGAGTTCGCCCACGCGGTGCTCGTGCTCGACGCCGACCCCATCGTGGACGCCCCCATCCTCGACCTGCGCCTGCGCAAGGGCGCCCGCCGCCACGGCGTGCAGCTGATCCATGCCGCCGCCGCCGACCTCCTGGCGGGACCCTCAGAGCTCGCCGAGCAGCTGCGCGAGGCCGGCGAGGACGTGGTGATCCTCTGGGCCGAGCGCCTCACCGCAGGCCCCGAGGGCCAGGCCGCCGCCCGCGCTCTGCTCTCCCTCGCCGACACCCTCTCCCTCGCCGGCCGCGATGGCGCCGGCCTGCTGGAGATCCCCGCCACCAGCAACGGCCGCGGCCTGCGCGAGGCCGGCCTGCTGCCCACCGCCGGCCCGGGCCTCACCGAGCCCGCGCTGTCGCCCGCGGCGGACGGGCTGGACGCCCTCGCCGTCGCCGCCGCTCTCGCCGAGGGCCAGCTCAGCGCCCTGTGGCTCGTGCAGACGGACCCCATCGCCGATTTCCCCGAGCCCGAGCCCTGGCGCGCGGCGCTCGCCCGCGCAACCACCGTGGTGGCCCACAGCTGCTTCCTCACCGAGGGTCTGCGCGATCACGCCGACGTGGTCTTCCCCGCCCAGGCCTATCCCGAGAAGGAGGGCACCGTGGTCCATCCCGACGGGCGCATCCAGCGCCTGCGCCCCGCCGCGGCCCCCATGGGCGGCGTGAGCGGCTTCGAATCCGCCCTCCCCCAGTGGCGAGTCATCGCCGAGCTCGCCCATCGCCTGGGCCTGGACCTGGAGGCGCCCACCGCGGCCGCCGCCTCCGAGCAGCTGTTCGCGGCGGTGCCCTTCTACGCCGGCCTCACCCTCGATGAGATCGGCGGCCGGGGCGTGCGCTGGCAGGAGCGCGAAGCGATGGTGACCGCCGCATGACCGCCGTCGTGGGCTACTACGAAGAATGGTGGATCCAGGTGCTGAAGGCGATCGTGATCTTCGCCGTGGGCCTGCAGCTGGTGCCGGTGGTGCTGATCGCCGAGCGCAAGCTCCTGGGCCGCTTCCAGGCCCGCTACGGCCCCAACCGCGTGGGCCCCTACGGCGCCCTGCAGCCGCTCGCGGACATCGTGAAGCTGCTCACCAAGGAGCAGTTCCGGCCCAGCACCTCCGTGGGCTTCCTGTTCGCGTTCGCCCCCCTCATCTCCATCGTCACCGCCGTGGCGGCCTTCGCCATCATCCCCTTCGGCAACGTCCAGAACATCTTCGGCACCCCCGTGGGCCTCTACGGCATCGACGTGTCCATCGGCCCTCTCTACCTGTTCGCCTTCGGCGCCATCGCCTTCTACGGCATCATGCTCGGCGGCTGGTCCTCGGGCTCGAAGTACTCCTTCCTCGGGGCCATGCGCGGCGCCGCCCAGCTGATCTCCTACGAGGTCGCCCAGGGCCTGGCCCTCGTGGGGGTGCTGTTCACCGCCCAGACCCTCTCGCTCACCGGCATCGTGGAAGCCCAGCAGGGCATGTGGTACGTGGTGCCCCAGTTCTTCGGCTTCCTCATCTTCCTCGTCGCCGGCTTCGCCGAGACCAACCGCGCGCCCTTTGACCTCACCGAGGCCGACGCCGAGCTGGTGGGGGGCTACAACACCGAGTACGGCGGCGGGCGCTTCGCCTCCTACTACTTCGCCGAGTATCTCAACGTGCTGGTGGTCTCCGGCGTGGTCACCACCGTGTTCCTCGGCGGCTGGCTGCTGCCCTTCGGCATCCACCCCCCCGGCTGGGTGGACCCGATCGTGGTGCTCGCGAAGATGGCGCTGATGACCTTCCTCTTCATCTGGGTTCGCGCCACCCTGCCCCGCCTGCGCTACGACCAGCTGATGAGCTTCGGCTGGAAGGTCCTGCTGCCCCTCGCCACGCTGAACGCCCTCGTCACCGCCGTGCTCGTGGTGGTGACGCACTGATGTGGAATCCCGGCGAGGACGTGATCGAGGTCACCCGCACCCCCGCCCCGGGGCCCGTGCGCAGCACCTGGCGCAGCTTCGTGGAGACTTTCCGGGGGCTCGCCACCACCTTCGGCCGCTTCACCGAGCCCGCCGTCACGATCCAGTACCCGGAGGAGAAGACCCCCGTCTACCCCCGCTTCCGCGGCCGCCACAAGCTCCATCGCTTCGAGAGCTCCGACCCCGACCAGCCCGGCCTGGAGAAGTGCGTGGGCTGCTCCCTCTGCGCCGCCGCCTGCCCCGCGGACTGCATCCGCGTGGTGGCCGCCGAGAACACCCCCGAGCATCGCGTGTCCGCCGGCGAGCGCTATGCGGCGGTGTACGAGATCAACCTCTCCCGCTGCATCTTCTGCGGCTACTGCGAGATGGCCTGTCCCTTCGACGCCATCACCATGGGCCACGACTACGAGCTCTCCGACTACGACCGCACCGACCTCATCTTCACCAAGGAGATGCTCCTCGCCGAACCCGCGGAGCGCACGCCGCTGAGACGAGAGGGCGAGTGAGCCAACTCTTCTTCTTTCTGGCGGGCATCGGCGCGATCGCGGGCGCCGTCGGCGTGGTCGTGCTGCGCGATCCCTTCTTCGCGGTGCTCGCCCTCGTGGGCCATCTGCTCTCGCTGGCGCTGCTGTTTTTGCTGCTGCGCTCGGAATTCGTGGCGGCCGTGCAGGTGGTGGTGTACGCGGGCGCGGTGATGGTGCTCTACGTGTTCGTGGTGGCCTACGTGGGCGGCCGCGACGAGGGCGACCGGGTGGTGGCTCTGGGCGAGCGCATGCGCGGCCGCGGCCCCACCGGAGCGAGTCTGCGCGCGATCGCCGGCCTGCTCGCCGCGGCGCTGCTGATCGAGCTCCTCATCGCCCTGCTGGGCACCGGGCTGAAGGCCATCGACACCCAGGGCGCCCCCTACGCGCCGGGGCCGCGGACGTTCGGCACCCCCGCCTACATCGGCCAGCTCTTCCTCACCCGCTTCCTGCTGGTGTTCGAGGTGGCCTCCTTCCTGCTGTTGATCGCCGCCGTGGGCGGCGTGGTGCTCGCTCGCCGCCGCCACGGCCTGGAGGAGGACACCGAGGGCCGGCCCGTGCTCACCCCCCTGGACCTGCCGCGCCCGGCGGGCACCGGCACGATGGTGGAGGGCGTCGGCGGCGGCGCCTACGCGGCCCGCGAGCGCCGCGCCGAGCAGCAGGCGCCGCTGGCGGGCGCCGGGAGGCCCTCCTCGTGACCATCGCCTGGTACCTGGCCATCTCCGCCATCGTCTTCTCCCTCGGCGCCGCCGGCGTGATCGTGCGCCGCAATCCGCTCGTGGTGCTCCTCTGCCTCGAGCTCATGCTCAACGGCGCCAACCTCTCTCTGATCGCCTTCTCGCGCATGTGGGGCAACGGCGACGGCCAGATCCTCGCCCTCGTGGTGATGACCGTGGCCGCCTGCGAGGTCTGCATCGGCCTGGGCATGATCGTGGCCATCTACCGACGCCAGCTGCCCGTGGACGTCGACGAGCTGAGGGATCTGCAGGGATGAGGCGCCGGGAGAGCGGGAGGTGGGCGCGATGAGCACCACCACATTCGCCTGGCTGGTGCTGCTGTTCCCGCTGGTGGGCACCCTGATCATCGCCTTCGGCTACCGCCTCACGGGCCGGGTCACCCACCGCACCGCCGGCTGGATCGGCACCGCCGCCATCTGCCTGGCGTTCGTGGCGGCGCTCTGCACGCTGATCTCCCTCCAGAGCCACCCGCCGTCCGGGCGCGAGCTCACCTCCTCGCTGTGGGACTACGCGAGCACCGTGGGCGTGAACGCCAAGCTCTCGATCCTCGTGGATCCCCTGTCGGTGTACATGATCCTGGTGGTCACGGGCATCTCCAGCATGATCCACCTCTACTCGGTGTCCTACCTGGAGCGGGATCGCGGCTTCGCCCGCTACTTCGCCTACCTGAACTTCTTCGTGTTCTCGATGCTCCTGCTGGTGCTGGCGGGCAACTTCCTGCTGCTGATCGTCGGCTGGGCGTTCGTGGGCGCCGCCTCCTACCTGCTGATCTCCTTCTGGTATCGCCGCCAGAGCGCCACCCGGGCGGGCATCAAGGCGTTCGTGATCAACGTGGTGGGCGACGTGGGCCTGGTGCTGGGCACCTACTTCATCTTCAAGCACACCGCCACCCTGGACTTCCCGCAAACCTTCAAGCTCGCCCCCCACGTGTTCCACTCCGGCGAAGCCGACATCGTCGCCGGCTGCCTGCTGCTGCTGGTGGGCGCCTTCGCGAAGTCCGCCCAGATCCCGCTGCACACCTGGCT
>DATJVV010000165.1:0-2677 GCA_035501635.1 Solirubrobacteraceae bacterium
CATCCCAACAGGCCGCCGCTCATCGAGTACGCCTCAAAGCCAGCCGTGCGATACGCCTGGGCCGCCATCTGCGAGCGCGAGCCCACGCGGCAGTAGAAGATCACGGGCCGCTCCCGCTCGATGGAGGCCGCCGCGCCGGCCAGCTCCACAAGCGCGATATGGCGGTCGCCCGCGATGTGCCCGGCCTCGTGCTCGTAGTGCTCCCGCACGTCGATCAGCTGCAGCTCAGGCTCCCGGGCACGCCAGTCGAACACCTCCCGGGGGTCGATCTCGATTTGGGCGCTGTCCACCGCCGAGCTCACCAGCCCAGCCTACCGGCGGGTGCTCCCTGTCGCGGATCCGCTGTTCGGTCGGCGCATGCGCCGACCGCGACCCCGCGCATGCGCGGGGTCCTACCACGCCGCATGCGGCGTGGTCTTCACTAGGATCAACCCACCATGCAGGCTCTCGATGACGTCTACACGATCCCCCAGGAGCACCTCGATCTCTGCGCCACCATCGCCCAGATCGCCCGCGAGCGCATCGCCCCCCGCTCCGCCGAGATCGACGAGAAGGCCGAATACCCCTGGGATCTCCGCACCGTGCTCGCCGACCAGGACATCCTCGGCCTGCCCTTCCCCGTCGAGTACGGCGGCACCGGCACCGGCACCCTGATGCTCAACATGGCCGTGGAGGAGCTCGCCAAGGTCGACGCCTCCGTCGCGCTCATGCTCATGGTTCAGGAGCTCGGCACCCTGCCCATCCAGCTGTTCGGCTCCGACGACCTCAAGGAGCGCTTCCTGCCCCGCTGCGCCACCGGCGAGTGGTCCCCCGCCTTCGCCCTCTCCGAGCCCGAGGCCGGCTCGGACCCCGCCGGCATGAAAACCACCGCCGTGAAAGATGGCGAGCAGTGGCTCATCAACGGCACCAAGAACTGGATCTCCAACCTCGGCGTCGCCGACTTCTACATCACCTTCGCCGTCACCGACCGCGAGAGCCGCCGCATCACCGCCTTCGTCGTCGAGTCCGACCGCCCCGGCCTCACCATCGGCAAGCTCGAGCACAAGCTCGGCATCCGCGCCTCCCCCACCGGCCAGCCCGTCTACGAGGACGTCCGCGTGCCCCACCAGAACGTCATCGGCGAGGTCGGCAAGGGCCTCTCGGTGGCCCTCGCCACGCTCGAGCGCACCCGCCTGGGCGCCGCCGCCCAGGCCGTGGGCATCGCCCAGGGCGCCACCGACCACGCCGTCGCCTACGCCCGCGAGCGCGTCCAGTTCGGCAAGCCCATCAACGAGCTCCAGGCCATCCAGTTCAAGCTCGCCGACATGGAAACACGCACCGCCGCCGCCCGCGAGCTCCTCTACAAGGCCTGCGCCATGGCCGATCGCCGCGATCCCCAAAGGGCGAAGTACTCATCCATGGCCAAGGTCTTCTGCTCAGACACCGCCATGGCCGTCACCATCGAGGCGGTTCAGGTGCTGGGCGGCTACGGTTACGTCAAGGAGTATCCGGTGGAGCGGATGATGCGAGACGCCAAGATCACCCAGATCTACGAGGGCACCAACGAGATCCAGCGGCTCGTCATCGCCCGCACCCTGAAATAGGAGGCCCTCTGGTGCGCCGGTCGTTCTTCTCACGACAGCGCGCCACCGGCCAGCTGCGCCGCGCCGGCTTCGCCGCCCTCATCGCCCTCTCCATCGGCCTCGTCGCCATCGTCCTGGGCCAGGGCTTCAGCTCCCAGGGCGCCGTCCACGCCCTCGAGGAGCTTGCCGTGGGCGTGGTCGTCATCGCCGTCCTCCTGGCCGCCGCCGCCCTCGTAGCCGTCCGCCTGGGCGACTGGCGCAACCCCGAGTCCGAGCGCGAGTTCGACGCCCTCGTGCGCCGCTCCGAGCAGCTCGCCCGCGACGGCCTCACCGTCGACCCCGACGAACTGGACTTCCTCGAACTGGACCCCCTCGACGACGAGGATTTCGAAGAGCTTGTCCGCGACGCCCTCGACGACCTTCCCGACCTGTTGCGCAACGCCCTCGCCCACGTCGCCGTCGTGATCTCCGACGGCGGCCGCCGCCACGGCGCCTACGGCCTCTACCAGGGCGCCACCGTCGCCCGCGACGACGTCCACGACCGCATCGTCATCTTCCGCGACACCCTCCGCCGCGACTTCGGCCACAGCCCCGAGCTCCTGCGCGAGCAGGTCGTCAGGACCGTCCGCCACGAGCTCGCCCACCACGTCGGCTTCGACGAGCTCGGCGTCTCCCGCCTGGATCTATAGAGGCGGCGCAGGCGCTGGCAGAGGGGCCTGTCCCGGCGGCCGGCGCCCGCCAGATCGCGTGATGTGGTGGACGCCGCCGCCGCGCCGCTAGGATGCTCGCCGACAGGGACCCCGAGCAAGGAGACAGCAGTCAATGCCTGAAGCAGTCATCGTCGACGCAATCCGCACGCCCATCGGCCGCGCGGGCAAGGGCTCGTTGAAGACCATTCGCGCCGACGACCTCGCCGCCATCCCGCTGAAGGCCCTGATCGAGCGCAACCCCGAGCTGGACCCCGCCTCCATCGACGACATCATGATGGGCTGCGGCTTCTGCGAGGGCGAGCAGGGCTACAACGTGGGCCGCATCGCCGGCCTGCTCTCCGGCATCGACCATCACGTGCCCGCCTGCACCGTCAACCGCTTCTGCGCCTCCTCCCTGCAAACCGC
>DATJVV010000166.1:0-4040 GCA_035501635.1 Solirubrobacteraceae bacterium
TCGACATCCTCGCCCACCCCGACCTGGTGAAGGTGTGGAGTCCCGCGCAGGGACCTCCCGCGGGCCCCGGCGCTCCCCGTCCCGAGGGGGATCCGCGCCGCTTCTACGAGCCCGCCGTGCAGGCGATCGCCGACACGGGCATCGCCGTGGAGGTCTCCACCGCGGGCCTGCGCAAGCCCACCCGCGAGATCTACCCCGCGGAGTCCTTCCTGGCGATGTGCGTGGAAGCCGGTGCCTCCATCTCCCTCTCCAGCGACGCCCACCGGCCCGCGGAGGTGGGCGCCGACTACGAGGCGGCGCTGGAGCTGCTGGCGCGGATGGGCGTGCGGGAGCTGTGCGTGTTCGAGCGCCGCGTCAGGCGCATGGAGCAGATCGGATGACGCTGGTGGGCATCGGCTTTGACTCCCACCGCCTGGCGGAGGGTCGCCGGCTGGTGCTCGGCGGCGTGGAGATCCCCCACGAGCGCGGCCTTCAGGGCCACTCCGACGCCGACGTGCTCACGCACGCGATCATCGACGCCCTGCTCGGCGCCGCGGGCCTGGGGGACATCGGCGAGCACTTCCCCGACAGCGACGAGCGCTTTCGCGACGCCGACTCGCTGGAGCTGCTCGCCCGGGCGCTCGCCGGCCTGCGCGGTGCGGGCCTGCGGGTGGTAAACGTGGACTGCACCCTGGTGGCCGAGGCGCCCAGGCTCGCCCCCCACAAGCCCGCCATTCGCGCACGCCTCGCCGCGGCCCTGGGGCTCGCGAGCGAGCGGGTCAACGTGAAGGCCACCACCGCCGAGGCGATGGGCTTCGTCGGGCGTGGCGAGGGCCTCGCGGCGCTGGCCGTGGCGGCCCTGGAGCGGGAGGGCTCCCCCGCTGGGGCCCCTGCGTCGGATTCCCCCGCGGGACCCCCGGCGCCGGACTCGCCCGCCGGGCCCCCCGCGCGGTAACCCGCGAACCCTTAGGGTTGGCGCGTCCATGCGCCCCATCCACCTGCACGACACCCGCAGCGGAGAGCTCGTGGAGCTGCGCCCGCGCGACCCCGGCAGGGTCGGCATCTACGCCTGCGGGCCGACCGTGTACAGCCGCATCCACATCGGCAACGCCCGCCCCTTCGTGGTGTTCAGCCTGCTGGAGCGCTTCCTCGAGCACGAGGGCTACGCCACCACCCTGGTGGTGAACGTCACCGACGTCAACGACAAGATCTATGACGCCGCCCGCCCCCGGGGCATCCCCAGCGAGCGGCTCGCGGCGGAGATGACCGCCCACTACCTCGCCGACACCGACGCCCTGGGTCTCGGCCGCCCCGACCGCGAGCCCCTGGCCTCGGAGACGATGAGCGCGATCGTGGACTACATCCGCGCCCTCGTGGACCGCGGCCACGCCTATGAGAGCGAGGGAGACGTCTACTTCAAGGTGCGCTCCGACCCCGCCTACGGCTCCCTCTCCCACCGCCGCCTGGAGGACATGGACCAGGGCGAGGCGACCGACCTGGAGTGCTCCCGGCGCAAGCGCGACCCGCTGGACTTCGCCCTCTGGAAGGCCACCAAGCCCGGCGAGGACACCGCCTGGGACTCCCCCTGGGGGCGGGGCAGGCCGGGCTGGCACATCGAGTGCTCGGCGATGGCCGAGGCGGAGCTCGGCGTGGGCTTCGACATCCACGGCGGCGGCTCGGATCTCGTCTTCCCCCACCACGAGAACGAGGCCGCCCAGACCCGCGCCGCCCGTGGCCGCGAGCTCGCGCGGGTGTGGATGCACAACGGCATGATCCAGCTCACCGGCGAGAAGATGGCGAAGTCCGCCGGGAACATCGCCCCGCTGCACGAGGTCATCGAGCGCCACGGCCGCGACGCCGTGCTCACCTACCTCGTCTCCGGCCACTACCGCCAGCCGCTGGCCTTCTCCGCCGAGGAGCTCGAGGACGCCGCTCGCCGCGTCCAGCGTGTCCGCGACGCTCTGCGCAGGCTCTCCCCCGGCAGGCCCAGCCCGCCGGACATGGCTCATCACCGCGACGCCTTCTTCGAGGCGCTCGCCAACGACTTCAACACCCCCGCCGCCCTGGCCTGCATGTTCGAGTGGATCCGCGAGGCCAATCGCCGCGCGGCGGACCTGGGTCCGGGCGCCGGGGATGGGGGCACCGGCGAGGGGGACACGGGCGTGGGCGACGCCGACCTGCGGGAGATGCTCGCCGTGCTGGGCCTGGGCGAGCTGGAGCCCCTGCGGGCTCTCGGCGACGTGGGCGCCATCGACCCGGAGGCGGCTTCGCTGCTGGAGCGCCGCGAACGGGCTCGCGCCGAGCGCGACTTCCAGACCGCCGACGCCCTGCGCGATGAGCTGCGCGAGCGCGGCTGGGAGATCCGCGACGGCCCCGCGGGGGGCGAGCTCCTCCCGCGGTGATCCTCTACGGCCGCAACGCCGTCCGCGAGGCTCTCCGAGGCCGGCGCGCGCATACGCTCACGCGGGTCTGGGCCACCGAGGCCACCGCGCGCGAGCCCTGGCTGGCCGAGCGGCCCATCCAGCTGAGCTCCGCCGCGGGGATCGAGCGCCGCTGCGGCTCGTCCGCCCACCAGGGCGTGTGCGCGCGGCTGGCCGGCTATCCCTACGTCTCCCCCCAGGAGCTGCTGGCCGGCGAGGCCCCCCTGATCGTGGTCCTCGACGAGATCCAGGACCCGCGGAACCTGGGCTCCATCTGCCGCACCGCCGAGTGCGCGGGCGCCGCCGGCGTGGCGATCCCCCAGCGGCGCTCCGCCGAGATCACCCCCGCCGCCTGCAAGGCCTCGGCCGGCGCGGTGGAGCACCTGAGGGTGGCTCGCGTGAAGAACATCGCCGACTTCCTCGGCGAGGCCCGCCGGGCCGGCTGCTGGTGCTACGGCGCCAGCGCCGAGGCAGGCGTGTCCTACGACTCCCCGAGCTACGCCGGCGCCGGGGTGGTGCTGGTGCTCGGCAGCGAGGGCCGCGGCCTGCGTCCCCGGGTGGCGAGGGCCTGCGACGAGCTCATCGCTCTGCCCCTGCGCGGACGGGTGGGCTCGCTGGGCGTGAGCGCCGCCGCGGCCGCCATCCTCTACGCGATCCTGCAGGATCGCTTGCAGGGGCCCGAACCGAACCCTTGACAATCCTCCTCAACTGTGCGAACCTCGCGCGCACATAACGCTGAACCTAAGGTTCAGATATCAAGCATTGGCGCCAGGGGAGGAGTGCGCCACTGAGCAATTTCGGTTGCCTTCACGCCTGTGGAGGCCCCCAGAAAGGATCTGCTCGTGGCACTGAGAGTCTCCCGTAGACCTAACTCTGAAGTACAGGTCGAGGATGCGTTCCTGATCGCGCTCGCCAAGCAGGGCGACCGTGCCGCCTACGAGCGGCTGGTGCGGCGCTACCACGGATTCGTGCGCCTGAAGGCGTCCTCCTACTTCCTCGCCGGCGGCGACGCCGACGACCTCATCCAGGAGGGCCTGGTGGGTCTCTACAAGGCGATCCGCGACTATCGCTTCGACCGCGAGTCGAGCTTTCGCAACTTCGCCGAGCTGTGCATCACCCGCCAGATCATCACCGCGGTGAAGACCGCCACCCGCAACAAGCACACCCCCCTGAACCAGTACGTGTCCTTCTCCTCCACGCCCGCCGCCGCCGGCGAGGACGTGCCCACCCTCGACCAGATGCTGCCGGGGCCCTCGGTGCACGACCCGGTCAACCAGGTGATCTCCTCCGAGGAGCTGCGCTCACTCGTGAGCTGCCTCTCGACCGCGCTCTCCGATCTCGAGAGCCGCGTGCTCTCGCTGTACCTCGACGGCTGCTCCTACGAGCAGGTGGGCGAGCGGCTCACGTGCGACACCAAGACCGTGGACAACGCTCTGCAGCGCGTCAAGCGCAAGGTCGGGGCGCACCTGCAGTCGCGCGCGGTGGCCGCGTAGCGCGAGCCGGCCGCGCGCGCCGAGGGCGATGCCCGGGCTCAGGCCGGTGAGGCGCCTGAGCCCGAGGCGATGCCCTGATCGGTCAGAGTTTGCCTTCGAGCGGCTGGCGTGCCGCGGGCACCGGGCGCAGCGAGCCCGGCACCGGAGC
>DATJVV010000167.1:0-9562 GCA_035501635.1 Solirubrobacteraceae bacterium
GCGGAGCTCGTGAACCGCCTGCGCAAGAAGCACGACGGCGGCGCCTCCCCGGTCATCACCGGCGACGACGTGCAGCAGCTCACCGACATCCTCGCCGCCGGCGCCCCCGCGGCGGGCACCCTCACGGGTCCCGGCGAGGACTAGAGCCCCGGCCGCTTCCCCCTCACCACCGGCATCCGCCATGGCTCTCCACTGCACCGAGTGCGGCTTCCTGAACGCGGAGGCCGCCAACTACTGCCAGCGCTGCGGCGCCCTCCTGCCCCGCCCCGAGAGTCCCGGCGCCGCCGAGCCCGTCACCGCCACCTACCGCATCGACGACTCCGGCGAGCTCGTGCCCGTGGACATCGGCGAGGTCACCGCCCGGGGCCCCGCCCTGGTGATCCGCGTGGGCGGCGGCCGGGTGGGCGAGAGCTTCCCCCTGGAGGGCCAGCGCATGACCATCGGCCGCCGTCCCGACTCTCACGTGTTCCTCGACGACGTCACCGTCTCCCGCGACCACGCCCTGCTCATCAACCGCTCCGGCCACTGGCACCTCGACGACTGCGGCTCCCTCAACGGCACCTACGTCAACCGCGCCCGCATCGAGTCCCAGAAGCTCGAGGAGGGCGACGAGGTGCAGATCGGCAAGTACAAGCTCACCTTCCACGCCCGCTGATGGCCACCTCCCCGAAGACCCCTCCCGCCTCCGATCCCGATCTCCCCGGGACGCCGCGCGCCCAACGGGCCGGCCGGCCGGAGCGCGCCGAGCGGGGGGAGCGCGGCGAGCGCGGCGAAAGGGCCGAGCGCGCCCACGACGGCGACGGGGAGGGCCCGGCGGACCCGGAGGCGCCCGACGCGCCCGGAGGGGCCCGCCAGAAGTCCATCACCATCGGCGCCGTCACCAAGGCCCTCGCGCAGGAGTTCCCCGACATCTCCATCTCCAAGATCCGCTACCTGGAGGACCAGAAGCTGCTGAACCCCCGCCGCACCCCCGGCGGCTATCGCCTCTACAGCCAGTCCGACGTGGCCCGCCTGCGCACCATCCTGCGCATGCAACGCGACGAGTTCCTGCCCCTGCGCGTCATCCGCCAGGAGCTCGCCGCCGGCCGCGCCGGCGAGACCGCGCCCCCCATCGCCACCGCCGCCAAGCCCGACCGCGGCCGCCGTCCCTATCGCACCGCCGTGAGCGTCAGCGCCTCCACCGGCGCCCTCTACACGCTCGAGGACGTCCTCGAGGAGACCGCCGCGGACGCCAAGCTCGTGAAGGAGCTCGAGGACTACGGCGTCGTCAAGGGCGACCTTCGCGGGGGCGTGCGCTACTTCGACGACACCGAGCGCGAGATCATCGGCGCCGTCGCCGAGCTCGCCCGCTATGGCGTCGCCGGCCGCAACCTGCGCGTGTTCCGCTCCTCCGCGGACTCCGAGGCCAGCCTCCTGCAGCAGATCCTCGCCCCCTCCCTGCGCTCCCGCAACCCCCAGCGCCGCAAGGAGGCCGTGGAGGCCCTCGAGAACCTCGCCGCCGTCACCACCCACCTCAAGCACCTCCTGCTCGTGCGCGACCTTCGCAAGATCGTCCCCTGAGCGTGCCCCCCGCCGAGCCCGTCCCCACCGCCGACCGCCCCCATCCCGCCCACTCACTCATCTCCTTTTCCGACTGACTCCCCCGCCCGCCTCGCGATGCCAACCGTCCATCGCACAAGAACCATCTCCGCCCCCCTCGCCCCCCTCTGGCAGACCGTCTCCGATCCCCACCACCTGCCCCGCTGGTGGCCCCGCGTGGTGAGGGTGGAGGACGTCACCGACACCGCCTTCACCGAGGTCCTCGCGAGCTCCCAGGGACGCCTCCTGCGCGCCGACTTCGCCCTCCTGGACCGCACCGAGCACCCCCACCTCGTTCGCTGGCGCCAGCTCCTTCAGGGCAGCCCCTTCGCCCGCCTTCTCAAGTCCGCCCAAACCACCGTCTCCCTCACCCCTGCTGACACCGCCGGCCTCCTCGCCGCCCCCCTCACCGCCACCAGCCCTGCCGCGGCTCCTCTCGCCGCCGCCTCCACCACCGTCACCATCGAGCTGCGCCAGTCCCTCGCCGGCTTCTTCCCCCGCTTCGGATCCTTCATGGTCCGCAAAGCCGCCCTCCACACCATCGAGGAGGCCCTCGACGGGCTCGAACGCATCGCCGCCCCCCGATGACCGAGCCCCCGGCCATGCGCTGGTGGGGCTGGGGGGACCCCGCGCGGCCCCCCGTGCTCTCCAAGGCCGCCCTGCGCCTGCTGCGCGAGCACGTCACCCTCTCTCCCCGCCCCCGCCCCCCGGTGTCCCTGGACGCGGTTGTCCTGCCCGAGCTGGCCCTGCCGGAGGACCTCCTCGGTCGCCTGCGCGATCTCCTCGGGGCCGAGGGCCTGCGTGTGGATCACCCCGAACGCGTGCGCCACGCCGCCGGCAGGGGCTATCTCGACCTCGTAGGTCTCCGCGCCGGCGCACCCCCCGCGGCACCCGACGCCATCGCTCTTCCCACCGATCACCGCCAGCTGCGCGCCCTGCTGGAGCTCGCCGCCCGCGAGTCCATCGCCGTGATCCCCTTCGGCGGCGGCACCAGCGTGGTGGGCGGCGTGTCCCCCCTGAGGGCCAACCACCGCGCCGCCATCTCCCTGGACACCCGCCGCTTGAGCGCCATCCACCGCCTCGACGCCGAGTCCCGCATCGTCACCGTGGGCGCCGGCATCCGCGCTCCCGCCCTGGAAGGCCACCTCCGCGCCGCCGGCCTCACCCTCGGCCACCATCCCCAGTCCTACGAGTACGTGTCCCTCGGCGGCTGCGTGGCCACCCGCTCCTCCGGCCAGGCCTCCAGCGGCAACGGCTCCATCGCGAAGATGCTCCTCGGCCTGTCTCTCGCCGCCCCCGCCGGCGACATCGACCTGCCGCCCGTCCCCGCCACCGCCGCCGGCCCGGGCCTGCGCGAGCTCCTCACCGGCTCCGAGGGCGCCCTGGGCGTGATCCACGAGCTCTCCCTGCGCGTCCGTGCCGCTCCCGCCGAACGCATCTGCGAAGGCGTCCTCTTCGAGTCCTTCCAGCAGGGCCTGCGCGCCCTTCGCGCCCTCGCCCAGGAGCACGCCATGCCGGAGGTCGCCCGCCTCTCCGATCCCAGCGAGACCTGGCTCTCCCTCAGCCTCGCCGACGCCTCCTCGCACAACCTCTCCGCCCGCCTCAGGCAGCGCCTGGGCCGCGCCTACATGGGGCTGCGCGGCTTCGGCGAGAACGCCTCCGAACGCTGCCTCGCCATCCTCGGCTTCGAGGGCTCCACCGAGGAGCTCCACACCCGCCGCGCCCGCGCCCGCAAGCTTCTGCGCGATCACGCCCCCCTCTTCCTCGGCCGCTCTCCCGGCGAGGCCTGGCTGCGCTCCCGCTTCCAGGCCCCCTACATGCGCGATGACCTCCTCACCCACGGCGTGCTCGTGGAGACCCTCGAGACCGCCACCACCTGGTCCAACCTCCCCACCGTCCACCGCGCCGTCACCCGCGCCATCGCCGACGCCCTCGCCGCTCAGGCCACCCCCGGCATCGTCATGTGCCACGTCTCACACCTCTACGAGACCGGCGCCTCCCTCTACTTCACCCACATCGCCCCCCAGCGCGAGGGAGCCGAGGCCGAGCAGTGGCTCGCCGTCAAGCGCGCCGCAACAGAGGCCATCCTCGAGCACTCCGCCACCCTCACCCACCATCACGCCGTCGGCCTCGACCACGCTCCCTGGCTGCAGCGCGAGATCGGCCCCACCGCCCTCTCCGCCCTTCAAGCCCTCAAGGCCGATCTCGACCCCGCCGCCGTCATGAACCCCGGCAAGCTCCTGCTCAGTGCCCGAGGCTGAAGGCGCCGCTCAGCGCCACCGTCCCCGGCGTGGTGGCGTGTTCGTCGGTCTCCTTCGTGAGCAGGATCTTGTGGAATTCGTGCGCGTTCGAGGGCAGCAGCGCCCCTCCCTGCAGCCTCCCGTTGGAGCTCACCGACGGCGCCTTGCTGATCGCCTCCGCCTTCGAGGGCGAGTCGTACAGCCACACCACGTAGAAGAACCCCTTGGAGGCCTCCAGTTTTTCGGCCGCGATGTAGAACGCGTGCTGGGACCCTTCCGCCAGCACCTCCACCACCCCGATCGCCTTGCTCGAGGATTCCGGCGGCCTCATCGTGATCTGGTTGGTCACCTTCGGCCCTTTCCCAGAGCTCCCCGTCGTGCTCGTGCCGCCCGTGCTGCCCGTCGTGCCCGTGCTCCCGCTGGTGCCCGTCGTGCCCGTGCTGCCCGTTCCCGCGCTCGCGCCCGACCCCGGGGAGCCTCCCGCGCCGCTCGTGCCGCCCCCGTGTGGGCTCGACCCTCCCGAGCTCGTCACCAGAATCACCACCACCGCGATCACCGCCACCAGCCCACCCAGCAGGATCGCCCCGCCCCGTCGCGATACCGCCGGCGAGGAGACGCCGGGGGAGGCCGCCGCCGGCCCGGAGGAGGCCCTGGCGGTGGGGGCCGGGGAGGGAGTCGCGGCTGAGGATGTGTTCGTTTTTGGGGGGCCCGCGCCCGCGCGCGCGTACGCGCGCGGGCCCCCCGTTTTGAATGGTTCTCCACCCGCCCCGCCGGGCTCGCCGCCCGCCTCCGCCGATCCGCCGCCGCCCGCCTCCGCCGATCCGCCGCCCGCGCCCGTCGACACCTGGCTTGCCCCCGCCGACACGCCGCCGGCCCCCGCCCACACGCCGCCGGCGGCCCCCGCCGGGCCTCCCGCCAGCGCGTCCAGGGCCGCGTGCGCGCGCTCTCGCACCGCCTCCTCGGGGATGCCCAGCAGGTCCGCCACCTCGGCGTAGCTCTTGCCGCGGTCCACCACCAGGGAGAGCGCCGCGCGGAGGTCGGGGGAGAGGTCGTCGAGTGGGCTCATCTGAAACGTGCCTCCCGCTCGCGCGTTCCGTGCCGCGGATGACGGCGGCGCGTGCCCGATGGAGGCTCCCGAGGGCCGTTGGAGGGGCGCCCGAGGGCCCTTAGGCTATCGTGGCGCCCCGATGTTGACGCCGAGCGCAGCCGAGCTGAGGGGATCCGTGCGGGGCTTCGACAGGCTCTACGGCCTCGAGCTCGTGGAGGTGCTCGACGGCGAGGTTCGCGCGCGGGTGGCCGTTCGCGAGGAGGTGCTCCAGCCGATGGGACTCGTGCACGGCGGCCTCTACGCCTCCATCGCCGAGTCCATGACCTCCCTCGCCACCGCCCTGGGGGTGATGGAGGAGGGCAACATGGCCATGGGCCTCTCCAACAGCACGAGCTTCCTGCGGCCCATCACCCAGGGCGCCGTGCACGCCCACGCCAGGCGCCTGCACAGGGGCCGCACCACCTGGGTGTGGGATGTCGCCTTCAGCGACGATCAGGGCCGCACCTGCGCCCTCACCCGCATGACCATCGCCGTCCGCCCCATGGCCGACGGCCGCTGAGGCCGGCATCCGGGCCACGGCCATCGGCCGTCCGAGCCATCCCGCGACGTGGCTCACTGGCGCAGGGGTCGCAGGGGCGCGGGCGTCTGGGAGGGCAGGGGCCGGTCGTCGAAGCCCGTGTTCGCCAGCGCCGCCGCCAGCGGCTCTCCGGGATAGCCGGGGTAGTTGACCGCCACAGCCGTCTCCGCCGCCGCTCGCGCCAGGGCGGGGGTGTGGGCGAAGACGCTCACCACCACCGGTCCCGTGGCCATCGCGATCGTGGACCCGCCCTCCGCCACCGTGGCCCTCACGCCCCGCACGAGCGCCGCATGGCTGGCCGGGCTGGTCTGGCCGGGCACGAAGCTGTTGTCCGGTGACGTCACGATTTTCAGGGGCGGCACGCACGTGCTCTGGCCCCCTTCCAGGCAGTTGCCGTACTGGATCGTGAACCCCCCCCCGGGGTCCCCGCCCGCGGCGGTGATCGCCAGGCCGTGGAATCTCCCCCCGAGCCAGTACACCGGGTAGGGCGCCAGCAACAGCGCCTCCAGGGTGTTGTGGGGCACCGGCTGGTCCTGCAGGGTGTTCCCGCAGCCCCCCAAAGAGGCCGCGAGCGCGGCGATGGCCGCCATCGTCGCCAGGAGGCTGGCGCGGGCGCGGCTCAAGATCGGCGAACGGCCGCGGGCGCAACTCACGATCGGCGAACGGCTCTCGTGCGGTGCGATGACGCTCAGCCCCGGTAGCGGTTGGTGATGGGCATGCGCCGGTCCCTGCCGAAGGCCCGGGTGGTGACCTTGATGCCCGGAGGCGCCTGCCGGCGCTTGTACTCGGCGAGGTCCACCAGCCGGATCGCCCGGTCCACGTCCGCGGCGGGCAAGCCTTCGGCCACGAGCTGCTCGCGGCTGCGGTCCAGCTCGATGTAGCCCCGCAGGATCCTGTCCAGGAGCTCGTAGGGGGGCAGGGAGTCCTGGTCGCGCTGGTCGGCACGCAGCTCCGCCGAGGGAGCCCGCGTGAGGATCGAGGCGGGGATCGGCGCGCTCGTGCGCTTGGCGCCGCTCACGGGATCCACGGCGCCCGCGGGTGAGTTGCGCCACTCGCACAGCCGGTACACGAGCGTCTTGGGCACGTCCTTGATCACCGCGAACCCCCCCGCGAGGTCCCCGTAGAGGGTGGTGTAGCCCACCGACATCTCGGACTTGTTGCCGGTGGCGAGCACCAGCCAGCCGAACTTGTTGGACAGCGCCATCAGCAGGTTCCCCCGGATGCGAGCCTGCAGGTTCTCCTCGGTGACGTCCGCCGCCAGACCCGCGAAGTCCTCGCCGAGGGTGCCTTCGTAGGCGTCCATCGCCGCCGCGATCGGCAGCTCGTGCGCGCGCACCCCCAGGGTCCGGGCGAGCTCGTGGGCGTCCGCCTGGGTCTCCGCGGAGGAGTAGGGGGAGGGCATCACCGCCACGTTCACCCGCTCCGCGCCCAGCCGGTCCGCCGCGAGGCACGCCACCAGCGCCGAGTCGATGCCGCCCGACAGGCCCAGCACAACGCTCGCGAAGCCGTTCTTCTCCACGTAGTCCTGAAGCCCCAGCTGGAGCGCCGCGTAAACCTCCGCCTCCACCGGCGCGATGGGCGCGCGCGGGGAACCTGGGGCCGCGGCCGGGGCCTCTACCGCCGTGGCCGGAGCAGCCGGGGCCGGAGCAGCCGGGGCCCTCACCGGAGCCGCGCCCGAGCCGCCAGCGTGCAGATCGAGGTCCACCACCAGCAGGTCCTCGGCGAACTGGCGTGCCCGCGCGATGGTGTCCCCGGCGGGGTCGAGCACGAAGGAGTGGCCGTCGAACACCAGCTCGTCCTGGCCTCCAACCAGGCCGCAGAAGGCGATGTATGACTCGCATTCCCGGGCGCGGCCGGCGAAGATGAGCTCCCTTTCCGCGCCCTTGGCGGCGTGGTAGGGGGAGGCGGAGATGTTCACCAGCAGCCGCGCCCCCCGGGCGGCCTCCTCGGTGGCGGGGGGACCGGGCTGCCAGAGGTCCTCGCAGACCGTCACGCCCACCGGCTCACCGGCGAGCTCGACGGTGGTCCCCTGGGATCCCGCCGTGAAGTAGCGGCGCTCGTCGAACACCCCGTAGTTGGGCAGGTGCACCTTGCGGTAGATCTCCCTCACGGTCCCCTCCGCGAGCACCGCCGCGGCGTTGTACACCCGGCCGTCCTGCGCCTCCGGGAAGCCCACCACGGCGCTCGCGCCGATCACCGCCCCCGCGAGCTCCTCCAGGGCGGTGCGGGCGTCCGCGAGGAAGTGCTCGCGCAACAGCAAATCCTCGGGCGGGTAGCCGGTGAGGGCGAGCTCCGGAAACAGCACCAGCTCCGCGCCCTCCTCCCGCGCCTGCCCGAGACCCGCGAGGATGCGATCGCGGTTGCCCTCGATGTCGCCCACCGTGGCGTTCATCTGGCAGAGGCCCAGGCGCATGACGGGAGAATGTAGCCGCCGGGCGGCCCTCGGCGAGCCGCGCGCGCCGGGCTAGTCGCGGCCGGTCGGCTTGCGTGCGGGCCGTTTGGCGCGCACGGGCTGTCCGTTGGCGCTGGCGGCGGCGGCTTTGGCCACACGGTCACGAGCGGCGCGGGCGGGCGTCCCAGTGCGGGCAGAGGCCGCGGTGCGGGCCGAGGCCGCGGTGCGGGCCGAGGCTCCCGAGCGGGCGGCGGTTCGTTTCGCGGGCACGCCGGCGGCGCGGGAGAGGGAGGCGATGGCGCGGCGCAGGGAGGTGGCGATCCTGTGCAGTTCGGGCAGCGCGTCGTAGTCGCCCAGCAGCCCGAAGCCGAGGTGGCCGTCGTAGCTCATCACCGCGATGCCCAGCGCCTGGCGGCGGGCGAGGGGCACCACCGGGTAGAGGCCCCGCAGGCGCCTGCCCAGCAGATAGAGGGGAAACTGGGGGCCGGGCACGTTGGTGACAACGAGGTTGAAGAACCGCTGGCGCGCCTGCAAACGGGCGGCCTGGCTGAGGATGGTGGGCGGGGCGAAGCCCGCGAGGTTGGTGAGCACCTGGGCGCCAACCGCCTGGCCGGACTCCTTGAGGTCCTCCATCGCCGCGTGGATCTGGGCGAGGCACTCGGCGGCGTTCTGCACGCCCACCGGCAGGGGCGCCCACATCGCCGCCACCTGGTTGCCCAGGGCCCCCCGCTCGGAGTCCGCGCGCACGGACACCGGCACCATCGCCTTCAGCACCAGCCCCTCGGTGTCCTGGCCCTGGGAGCGCAGATAGCCGCCGATGGCGAGGCTCACCGCGGCGAGCACCACGTCGTTGAGGGTGCCTCCGAGGGAGTCCTTGATGGCTTTGAAGCGCGCCAGTTCCGCGTCCACCCAGGTGTAGCGCCGGTGGGTGCCGATGTCCACGTTGAAGGGGCTCGGCGGCGCCGGCGAGCTGAGGCCCACCAGGGTGGCGGCGCTCACGCCGGCGAGGCTCTCCCGCGCCTGCTTCACCGCCCGGCGGGGCGCCCGCAGCAGGCGCCGTCCCCCCCTGAACATCTCCCCGGGCACCGTGGCCCGCTCCAGGAGCGCCTCGCCCAGCAGCTTCGCCCTGCCGGGCAGCGGCTTGGCCGCCCAGGGGGTGGGGGGCTCGGACACGCCGGCGGGCTCGGGGGAGGTGTCGAACAGCACCGTGGTGATGTCAACCCCCGAGATGCCGTCCACGAGCGCGTGGTGGGTCTTGGCGATGAGCGCGAACCGGTTGCCCGTCATGCGTTGCACCAGCCAGATTTCCCACAGGGGCTTGGAGCGGTCCAACCGCTGGGAGAACAGGCGGCCGGCCAGACGCTCCAGCGCCGCCTCGTCGGCGGGCCGAGGCAGGGCGGTGTGGCGGATGTGGTAGCGGGGGTTGAAGTAGGGGTCGTCCGTCCACACCGGCCGGCCCTGGCCGAAGGGCACGTACGCCAGGCGCTGGCGGTAGCGGGGCACCAGATGCAGGCGGCTCATCACGTGGTCCACCAGCTCCTGGGGCGTGGGGGCCTCGCCTTCGAACACCATCACCGAGGCCACGTGCATGTGCGCGGTGGAGTTGTCCTCCAGGTGCAGGAACGTGGAGTCCAGCGCGGTGAGCCGGTCGGGGTTGGCCATGTGAGGATTGTGGCTGTTTGCGCAGCTTGCGTCAACGATCTCCGGCCAACCATGGGCCTCTGCAC
>DATJVV010000168.1:0-4418 GCA_035501635.1 Solirubrobacteraceae bacterium
GCCACCGCGCCCAGGGGCGTGGCCGGGTTGATCGCCACCCCCACTCCCACGCCCTGCTCGCGCACCAGGTTCGCGGTGTAGGAGGCGTGGGGCGTGGCCTCCGCGTGGAAGGTGATCGAGTCCGCGCCCGCTCTCACGAACTCCAGCACCTGGCGCTCGGGCCGCTCGATCATGAGGTGCACGTCGAGCATCGCCCCAGCCTCCCGGGCCTGCTCGCGCAGCGCCCCCACGACCAGCGGGCCCACCGTTATCTCGGGCACGAAGTGCCCGTCCATCACGTCCACGTGGATCACCCGCGCCCCCGCCGCCAGCACCTCCCCCACCTGCTCGCGCAGCCGCGCGAAGTCCGCCGAGAGGATCGACGGCGCCACCCGCACGCCGCCCAGCAGCTGCCTGGCCCGCTCGCTCATATTGGCTGCAACATACTGTCGCCGCAGTTGTTGCACTTCAGGATCGCCGTGGAGGACATGCGCACGATCGTGGAATGCTCGCCGCAGTTGGGGCACACGGAGGAGAGCTCGTAACGGTGCAGGCAGTACACGCACCGGTAACGCCCGGGGAGGTTGGTGGGCCGCAGCCACGGCTCGCCGCAGTTGGGGCAGCGGGGCCCCAGCTCGATCGGGGCTTTCGCCGCCGGCGCCGGTCCCTCGTCGGCCACGTTCACCCCTCCCGTCGCAGCCGCGCCACGAAGAAGCCGGCGGTGCCGTCACGATCTGGCAGCGTCAGCACGGTCTCCGGCGAGCGGGGGTTGCCGTAGCGGGAGCACTCGGCGCGAAGGTCATCGAGCCCGAATTCGGGGTGCGCGTCCAGGAAGGTCGCGATCTGGCGCTCGTTCTCGCTGGCAGAGATCGTGCACGTAGAGTAGACCAGCACGCCGCCCGGACGGACGGCATCGGCGCCCGCCGCGAGAATCCGCGCCTGCTCGCCCACGAGCTCCTCGATGCGAGCGGGCGTCATCCGCCAGCGCAGGTCGGGGTGCGCCTGCAGGGTGCCAAGGCCCGAGCACGGCGGGTCCACGAGCACCCGCTCGAACAGGTCGTCCCCGCCGCGGGGCGCGGCCGCGTCCGCCACCTCCACCCGCACGTTGGCCGCGTGCAGCCGCTGGGCGGTGCGCGCCAGCGCCCCCGCCCGCCGGCGGTCGCGCTCCACCGCCACCACCTCCCCCTTGCCCCCCGTCAGCGCGGCCAGGTGGGTGCTCTTGCCGCCCGGCCCAGCGCAGAGATCGAGCGTGCGCTCTCCCGGCTCGGGCCCCAGCAGGCGCGAGGCGAGCATCGCCGCGCGCGACTGCGCCAGGAACGCTCCCCGCCGCCACAGGGACGAGCCGTGCGCGTCGAAGGGCCCCTCCAGCACCACCGCCTCGGGGATCAGCCCGTCCAGATGCGAAGCCACGGGCGCGAGCTCGCGGGCAAGCGTGGCCGCGTCGGCGATCAGCGTGTTCGCCCGCAGCGCCTGCTCGCCGGGCTCGTTGCCGGCGGCCATCAGCGCCCGCGCCCGCTCCGCCCCCAGCTGCTCCCACCACAGCGCCGCCAGCCACGGGGGATGGGAGTGCTTGACAGCCGCCGCCGCCGGCGTGTCCTCGCGGAGGTCCTCCAGCAGGCTTCGGCCCTCGCGCGCCGCTCGCCGCAGCACCGCGTTCACAAGTCCGTGCCCGCCCCGCCCGGCCTGCTTGGCGAGCTCCACCGCATCGGAGACCACCGCCCGGTCGGGCGCCCCGTCGGCGTAGAGCAGCTCGTAGAGGCCGAGCAGCAGCGCCGCCCGCACGTGCCAGTCCAGGCGCTCCACCGGCCGTTGCGCCAGCCCCACGATCAGGTGCTCCAGCGTGCCCCGCCGCTGGATCGCCCCGAAGGCCAGCCGCTTGGCCTGCGCCCGCTCCCGCGGCGTGAGAGCTCTCGCGTGGGACCGCAGGGCGCGGTCGACGTAGGCGCCGTCCGCGAGCGCCCGCCCCACCACCGCGCACGCGCACGCCCGCGCCTCAGAGGGCATGTCCGCGCATGTACGCGCCCGCGTCCATCGGCCGGCCGCCGGGCGGCTGCACCACCAGCAGCTCCAGCGCCCCCCGGGCCGTGCCGTAGAGCAGACGCTCGCCCTCGCGCCCGAGCGCCCCCGCGGCCACGCCCCTCGCGTCCTCCAGCGCGCGCGCCTCCCGCACCCCGAGCAGCCGCCCGTTGAGCGCCAGCCGGGCGCCGATGTGCGGATGCAGCGCCCGCACCACCCGCTCGAGCTCCACCGCGCCCAGCATGGGGTCGAGCAGACGGTCCTCCGCGCCGATCTTCTCCGCGTAGGTCACGAGCATCGGGTCCTGCTCGATGCACGGCGGCGAGTCGTCGAGCGCCTGCACGAGCAGCTCGCCGCCGGCAGCCTGCAGCCGCTGCGAAAGCGTGCCGTAGGTGTCGTGCGCACCGATCTCCTCCCCAGCCGCCAGGCACACCGGCCCGCTGTCGAGGCCCGCCGTGAGGCGCATGATCGACACGCCCGTGCGCTCGTCCCCGGCCATGATCGCCCGCTCCACCGGCGCGGCGCCCCGCCAGCGCGGCAGCAGCGAGGGATGCACGTTGAGCATCTCGTGCTCGGAGAGCAGCGGCTCCCTGATCAGCGCCCCGTAGGCGCACACCACCACCGCGCCCGGCTCGCACGCCGCGATCGCCCTCCGTCCCTCCTCCTCGTTGACCCGCTCGGGTTGGATCAGCTCGATCCCCAGCGCCCGCGCCGCCCGCGCCACCGGCGGCGGGGAGAGCCTGCGTCCCCGGCCCCGCGGTCGATCGGGACGGGTCACCACCAGCGCCGGCCGGTGCGCGCCGCCCGCGAGCGCCTCGAGCACGGCCACCGCGAAGTCCGACGTGCCGAGAAAGACCGTGCGCAACGGACCCGCCGGCGCTCGCTACGCCGCGGCTTCCTCGCCGGCGCCGTCCCCGCTCCGCGCACCCGTCGCCTCCTGGACCCGGCCTTCCCGAACCCGGCGCAGCTCGCGCATCGCCTCCCGGCGCGCCTCCCGCGAGATGCGGTCGAGGATCAGGATGCCGTCGAGGTGATCCACCTCGTGCTGGATCACCCGCGCCTCCAGGCCCTCCGCCTCGATCTCGAGCTCATCGCCCCGCACGTCCCGCGCGCGTACCCGCACCCGCGCCGGGCGCTCCACCTCCACGTGCACTCCCGGGATGCTCAGGCAGCCCTCCTCGGCCGCCTCCAGCTCCTCGCTGCGCCACTCGATCACCGGGTTCACCAGCGCGCTCACCGGCTCCTCTGGATCGGCGCGGTACACCAGCACGCGGTGCAGGATCCCCACCTGGTTGGCCGCCAGGCCCACGCCGAGCGCGTCGTTCATCAACAGGCCCATCCGCTGCACCTCCACGCCCAGCGCCTCGTCGAAGCGGTCCACCTCCAGCGCCCGCGCCCGCAGCACCGGGTCGCCGAGCTTGCGCACGTGCGCAAGCGCCGCGTCTCGCCGCGCCCGCGTCTGCGCGTCGAGCTCCTCGACCGCCTCCCGCCCCGGGCCGTCGTCGACCTCCACCGCCTCCGGCGGCGTTGGCGTGCTCTCTCGCTGCGCTGTTCGCCGCGGCGCGGCCATTGCTCAGATGAGTTTATGAGCCCCGCGCCGCTACTGCGGATCGACGTCCACCGAGAAGCTCACGCCGCGATGGGCGCGATCGCCCGCCAGCGCGTGGACGGCCTCGCCCACGGCCCTGACGGCCGGGCGGCGGACGGGGGTCTTCAGCACGAGCACGCGGCGCTCCTGGCCACGCAGGCGGAACAGCGCGGCCGGGCCCAGCAGGCTGGTCTGCGCCGGCAGCGCATCGGTGAGGCGACGTGCGAGCTCGACGGCCGCGTCCCGGGCGGGAGCGAGCTCGCCGGCTGCGCACACGATCCGGATCAGGTGGGAGAAGGGCGGGTAGGAGAGGGCCTCGCGCCGGCGCAGCTCGCCGGCGAGGAAACCGTCGCTGTCCTGGCGGGCGGCGTGCACGATGGCGCGCGCGTCGGGCGCGATCGTCTGCACCAGCACACGGCCCCGCGCACCCCGTCCCACGCGGCCCGCGAGCTGGGCGATCAGGGCGAAGGTGCGCTCGTCGGCGCGGAAGTCCGGGAAGCGCAGCGTGGCGTCGGCATCGAGCACCACGCCGAGGGTGACATCGGGGAAGTCGTGGCCCTTGGCGACCATCTGGGTGCCGATCAGCACGCCCGCCTCGGCGGCCTCGAAGCGGCGCAGCAGGTCCGCGACACCGGCGCCCACATCGGGCCTCTCGCCGCCCGTGGCCTGCCCGGAGGGCTGGCCGCCGGCGCCCAGCACGGTGTCGGCGTCGAGACGGAAGACCGGGAAGCGACCGTCCGCGTCCAGCGCGGCGGCGAGCTCGTGCTGCACGCGCTGGGTGCCCGCGCCGTGGCGGGCCACGGAGATCGAGCCGCAGGCGTCGCAGCGATCGGGC